>DCVU01000115.1 GCA_002327415.1 Smithella sp. UBA2180 | reverse complement strand
ACGTGAAGGGTGAAACGTGAAGGGTTATTAATGGATTTTCCCCTTTTCTAAAGGGGGATTCAGGGGGATTTAAATTTTTATAAAATCTCCCCTAACCCCTCTTTAAAAAAGAGGGGAATATAAGGTTCCTCCTTTAGAAAAGGAGGGAATAATAAAGGGGAAATTGAATGCTGCCCTTTGACAGGAAACTTAAACCGCTTTCTAGGAATCTAAGAAGCAACATGACTGATGCCGAGAAGTTTATCTGGTCTAAGATCAGGAGGAAACAGATAAACGATGTCCATTTCTACCGGCAGAAAAACATCGGCCATTACATCGTTGATTTTTACTGTCCAAAAGGAAAGATCATTATAGAAATAGACGGTGGACAGCATTACGAACAAGAGGGAATGAGAAAAGATCGAAAAAGAGATGACTATCTTAAGGGTCTCGATTTAACCATAATTCGTTTTTCCGATATCGACGTTCTAAAGAATATAAATGGGGTACTTGAAAGAATTCATGAACATTTAAAATCCACCCTAACCATCCTTTGACAAAGGAGGGAATTGCTCAGTGAATTTTCTTTAGTAATCATGAAGGAGGATAAAGGAATTGCCATGTGCCTGATAGTATTTGCTTACAATGTTCATCCGTCCTGCCGGTTGATTCTTGCAGCCAACCGCGATGAATTTTATGAGCGGCCATCGCTGCCTGCGGACTTCTGGAAAGATAAACCGCAAGTGCTTGCCGGACGCGACTTAAAGGAAGGCGGCACGTGGCTGGGCATTACCCGAGAAGGAAAATATGCTGCAATTACCAATTATCGCGACCCGTCAACTTTAAAAAGCGACGCTCCTTCGCGCGGGAAGCTGCTCAGCCGCTACATTTCCGGCAAGCAAGATCCGGAAAATTATCTGAAAAAGATTTCCTCTCCGATTGACAAGTACAACGGGTTTAATTTGCTTTTAGGCGATGATAATGACCTTTTCGTTTTTTCCAATCGCGGAGAAAAACAGAAACTGAAACCGGGAATATATGGTTTAAGCAATCATCTGTTGAATTCACCCTGGCCAAAAGTATCTCGGAGTAAACGTTTCTTGAAGACCGCGCTGGATAAGAAAGGCGCTGAATTGGAAGGAGCATTATTTGCTTTGCTGGCTGATCGCCGCATTCCACCAGACAACAAGCTGCCCGAGACAGGCATTGGTCTTGAATGGGAGCGGATATTGTCGCCCATATTTATTACCAGCCCGGTTTATGGCACCCGTTCCTCGACAATTTTACTTATCGGAAAAAACAGACGCGTCAGATTTGTGGAAAAAATTTTTGACGGACACAAAGATCCTTGGATCGAAAGCAGCTTTTCTTTCGTTATGGAGAAGAAAAAATAAAAGGAGGATTATATGAAGGTTGTTTATCATGAAGACTATAACGAAGTTTATTCAACCGATCCTGCGTCCGCTGCCGGAAGAATTCAAGCCGTGGAAATGGCTCTGCGCGGCAAAGTAACTTTTGTCACACCAATTGCTGCAACACAGGAAGATATTCTCAAAGTACACACCCCGGAGCACATAAGATCAGTCGAGCGTGAAGGCGTATATGATATTGCGGCGCTGGCCGCAGGAGGCGCGATTAAAGCAGCGCAAATTGGTTTGACGGAACCCTGCTTTGCGTTAATCCGCCCTCCCGGACATCATGCTTCCTCAGGCAGCGCCTGGGGCTTTTGCTATTTTAATAATATGGCGATAGCGCTGGAGAAACTAAGAAGAGAAGGTAAAATCAAAAAGGCTTTTATCCTGGATTTTGATCTGCATTTCGGGGACGGCAATGTCAATATTCTCGGGAGCAAGGGATATGTGACAATCTATAATCCCGCCTCGTCCAATCGCAATGAGTATTTGAAAAATGTGCAAAATAATCTGGCTGGAACGGATGCTGATATGATCGCCGTGTCTGCCGGTTTTGACAATCACGAAGCCGACTGGGGCGGATTGTTAAAAACCGAAGACTACAAATATATGGGCAAGCTGGTTAGTGAAACCGCCCGGCGCAACAAAGGCGGTTGTTTCGGTATTCTGGAGGGCGGCTACAACCATAGTGTTCTGGGCAAAAATGTCCTGGCGTTTGTTCAAGGGCTGGAAGAAAAATGATATCACTTTAACGTGTAATTATTATATTAAGTCATTAAACAGGAGATTTTACTAATGTATATAGGTACAGAACGAAGGCAATATCCGCGTTATAAAGCAGGAGGCATGATTGTGAGTATTTCATTTCAGGATGAATCAAACGGGAAAGTTTGCACTGAAAGGGTGAAAGCAGTTGATTTTAACAGTTTCGGGATGTCAATTGAGACAAATCTTGATCTGGAAATAGAAAGCAGGATTTCTCTCGATATATCCAAGGGTAATAATCACACCTCGGATATCATCTGTATCGTTTGTTATGCGGAGAATCGAGGCAAAAACAACATGTATGGATTGCAATTCGATTTCGCTGCCAATGAGTATATGTATTCGGATGAGCTGGAAGAAACCTTGGCGAATATTGAAAAAAATCTGAAGAAAAATCAGAATGATCCCTATCGGAACATCTATCGCCGGATTAAAAATAGTGGCCGATAAGCAGGTTTGTCCTGTTTATAGCGATAAACAGTCCGTAGTGAACAATATAATCACTTTAATTTTATCCGAACCGCGTCGCCAGAAAGCCGCTCAGGCAGGCATAAATGCTTATAGCCATGATCAGCAGATGTGAAAGACCGCGATTGAATCTAATCATCTGCGGGAAAAAGATAATCAACGCCAAAAGTATCATGCTCGGGAAAAGGTGAAGAGACCATACAGGCGTCAAAC
>DCVU01000048.1:2913-3497 GCA_002327415.1 Smithella sp. UBA2180 | reverse complement strand
TAGAGGAGAAAAGCGTGATACCAAGATATTCACGCGAGATAATGACAAAAATTTGGAGCCCGGAGAACAAATATCAAAAATGGCTGGATGTGGAAATATTAGCTTGTGAGGCAATGGCCAAGCTGGGCAAAATACCAACGAGCACGCTGAAAAATATTAAAAAAAATGTTTCGGTAAATGTCGAGCGGATTGATGAAATTGAAAAGATTACAAAACATGATGTAATTGCTTTCTTAACTTCCCTGACGGAAAAAGTCGGAGAAGACGGGCGTTTTATTCATATGGGTTTGACTTCTTCCGACGTTTTGGATACCTCGCTTGCTGTTCAGCTAAAAGAAGCATCTGAAATTTTGCTGGCAGATATTGATAAATTATTGGCGGTTTTGAAGAGGAGAGCCTTCGAAAATAAAAATACTTTAATGATCGGCCGGTCTCATGGGATTCACGCGGAACCGATTACTTTTGGTTTGAAGATGGCCTTGTGGTTTCAGGAGATGCAACGCAATCGCCGGCGACTTATCCAGGCTAAAGAATCTATCAGCTATGGTAAAATATCCGGCGCTGTCGGCACATTTTCTTTTATC
>DCVU01000048.1:0-2820 GCA_002327415.1 Smithella sp. UBA2180 | reverse complement strand
ATGCCGCATAAACGCAATCCAATCCTTTCGGAGAATATGTCGGGTTTAGCCAGATTACTGCGCTCTTATTCTGTTGCCGCTCTTGAAGACATTGCCCTCTGGCATGAAAGGGATATCAGCCATTCTTCTGTGGAAAGGGTTATCGGACCGGATGCTACAATTGCTCTTGATTTTATGCTGTACCGGTTTACAAATATGATGGATAAGCTCTTGATCTATCCCGAAAAGATGATTTATAATCTCAGCATGACTCACGGTGTTATTTTTTCACAAATGGTTCTGCTGGCGCTTATTGAAAAGGGTACAACCAGAGAAGAAGCTTATGCCATTGTGCAGAATAACGCGATGAAATCCTGGGCGGAAGGTTTAGAATTCAGAGATTTGCTGGAAAAAGATTCTGCAGTAACTAAGTACCTGAAGAAAAAAGAATTGACGGCAATATTTAATATAAAGAATTTTTTGAAGAATTTAGATTTTATTTTTGACCGTGTTTTTAAAGATAAAAAATAGATTTCCCAAAGTTATTCCTTTACAAGAATTGTATCTTTTTTGAATTCATTACATGTATCTGGATAATCTATATTATAGTGTAATCCGCGGCTTTCCTTTCTGA
The DNA here is from genome assembly GCA_002327415.1 of Smithella sp. UBA2180. Taxonomy (GTDB): domain Bacteria; phylum Desulfobacterota; class Syntrophia; order Syntrophales; family Smithellaceae; genus Smithella. The sequence goes on along the minus strand of DCVU01000048.1, from coordinate 2,207 downwards.
GAAAAGCGCTGTTAACTATCATTTTTGCTACGGTTGTAATATTGCGCAATTCGATGAGATCTTTTGTGACTTGAAAGTTCCAGTAGTATTCGTCAATTTCTTTCTGAATAAGGTCGATTCTGCGTGCTGCTCTTTCCAATCGTTTGTTTGATCTGACAATGCCCACGTAATTCCACATGCAGCTTCTTATTTCATCCCAGTTGTGTGTAACGACTACACTGTCATCGCTTTCAGTAGTCCCGCTGGGATCCCATGGAGCAATGAAGGCATCGCTTTGCTTCATTGTTTCATAGTGCCGTGAAATTTCGGTATAAATACGATGGGAGTAAACAACCGCTTCCAGTAAAGAGTTGCTGGCCAAACGGTTTGCTCCATGCAATCCTGTGCACGATACTTCACCGCAGGCAAAAAGATTGTCGATAGACGTATTGCCGTAATGATCGACCAAAACGCCGCCGCAGATATAATGCGCGGCAGGGACGATGGGTATTGGGTCAGAGGTTATATCGATGCCGTACTCAAGACATTTGTTGTAAATGTTGGGAAAACGATTAATAAGAAAGTCTCGTTCACGGTGAGTGATGTCAAGAAGTACGTATTCATCTCCTGATTTTTTGATTTCCGTATCGATTGCTTTGGCCACAATATCACGGGGTGCAAGGCTTTTCATGGAATGATATTTTTCCATAAAAGTTGATCCGTTTTTTAATTTGAGAATTCCCCCTTCACCTCGCACAGCTTCGCTGATCAAAAAAGCTTTGGCAGATGGATGATAAAGACAAGTAGGATGGAATTGGATGAATTCCATGTTTGCAATTTGTGCGCCTGCGCGGTACGCCATGGCCAGGCCGTCTCCCGTTGCAATATCAGGGTTTGTTGTAATGAGATAAACCTTTCCCGCCCCTCCTGTGCATAAAATTATGTATTTTGCACGATATGTATGAATTTCATTCTTATTTATATCCAGAACGTAGGCTCCCAGACAACGGCCGATTTTGTCTGATCCTTCTCTTTTTATGATCAGGTCAATGCCGATGTGGTTTTCGTAGATGTAAACATTTTTTAAATGAGATACTTTTTCATTCAGAGCCCGCTCAATTTCGTGGCCGGTGAGGTCTTTGGCGTGTAATACCCGCCTGCGATTGTGGCCTCCTTCACGTCCAAGATCATAAAGACTTGGGTGTGTTTCAGATTTTGTAAAATTTACGCCCCACTCGATTAGTTCTTGAATTCGGGGAGGGGCTTCTTTGACGATGAATTCGACCACATCTTTCTTACAAAGACCACCACCGCAAATTAAGGTATCCTGAATATGTTCCTCAAAACTATCTGTTTGATCGGTAACAGCGGCAATTCCACCTTGCGCATAATTAGTATTCGATTCGGTTTTTTCTTTTTTGGTCACAATAGCGACGCTACCGAGAGTAGAAGCCTTAATTGCCAGACTTAAGCCCGCAATGCCGCTGCCCAGAATTAAAAAGTCTGTTTTAAATTCCATTATATTCTCCAATCAAATGACGCTTATAAAAGTTTGTTTACAAATTGTCATTGCTTTTATATAGAGATTTATCTTTTTTAGCAAAGAGAAAAGAAAAAGGACTTATAATGTTAGTACTCGGAATTGAATCATCATGTGATGAAACAGCAGCAGCGGTAATCAGTAATGGGAAAATATGTTCCAATGTTATTGCCTCACAAATAGCGATTCATTCTCAATATGGAGGTGTTGTGCCCGAAATTGCCTCGCGCAAACACATTGAGGCTATCAATATTGTATTAAAACAGGCGCTAAATGACGCCCATGTGACGCTTCGGGAAATAGAAGGCATTGCTGTAACTCGCGGTCCCGGCTTGGTCGGATCTCTTTTGATCGGTTTATCAACGGCCAAAGCTCTTGCTTATACCTTGGATATTCCCTTTGTTGGCGTAAATCATGTTGAAGGGCATATTGCCGCGGTATTTCTCGCCGAAAAAGTGCCGTCATTTCCTTTCGTAGCTTTAGTTGTTTCCGGTGGGCATACCAGTATTTATCTGGTAAAAAATTATCATAATTTCCAATTGCTTGGTCAGACTTGCGATGATGCTGCAGGAGAAGCCTTTGATAAAGGGGCTAATCTTCTTAATTTGGGTTATCCTGGTGGTGTCGTGATCGATAAAATTGCCAAAGGCGGTAATCCACGGATGGTCGCCTTTCCTCGTGCAATGAA
>DCVU01000023.1:7065-12143 GCA_002327415.1 Smithella sp. UBA2180 | reverse complement strand
TAAAAGAATATCATCTGGAGAAGTTGGTGGTTGACCCGGTGATGGCAGCCAAGGGTGGCCGGTCTTTAATGCAGGATAGGTCGAGGGAGGTACTTATCGAAAAGCTGCTGCCGCAGGCTTTTGTTTTGACGCCAAATATTCCTGAAGCGGAAATTTTGGCGCAATGCAGGATTAAAACGGCTGCCGTGATGAAAAAAGCAGCAGTCATAATTCATAAGCTGGGCGCCAAAAATGTGCTGATTAAAGGAGGGCATCTGCCGGGAAGTAAGAGATCGGGTGCTATTGATATTCTCTTTGACGGCCATCATTATTATGAGTTTTCCTCTCCCTGGATTGATACAAAAAATACTCATGGGACCGGTTGCACGTATGCGTCGGCACTGGCCGCATCGCTTGCTCGCGGAGAAGATATTGTTGATGCGGTGTGGCAGGCTAAAATAATGGTTACAACCGCTATTGAGAATGCCTGGAGTTTGGGGAAGGGACATGGATCGGTCAACGTCTTTGGAAAAAGGTTTTGACTATTACTCCGGCAACAAAATATATAAATGGTGTCATTTCCGCGCAGAGACTGTGCCACAATTGCAAATATTGATTGTGCGTAATGAGTAATGTCCCCCGCTGGCGGGGGCAGGGGGTGGAAGTTTTTGGAACATATGTAATATTGGTCAATTACGCATTACATGAATTTTATCCACCTCCGTCACTGCGTGACACCTCCGCCAGCGGAGGATATTAAATGGCAATATATTTATTATTGCGACACAGTCTTGCAGGCGGGAATCCAGTACATGGCGCGAAGTTAAATTTAAGATGATATAATATTGCCCGTTATTATTTAAACGTTTAATTGCCGGACTAATAAAAAGGAACACAATAAAAAATCTGTGAATTGAAAAAGTTGCTTTAATGTTTTGGAGGATATCATGACGCAATTAGAAAAAGCCCGTAAAGGCATAATTACTCAAGAAATGAAAATAGCGGCCAAAGAAGAAATGGTCACGCCCGAATATATACGTCGGGGAATTGTGGAAGGAACAATCGTAATTTGCCGCAATATAAAACATGCCACCATCAAACCGTTAGCGATTGGGAAGGGCTTGCGCACTAAAGTAAATGCCAATATCGGCACATCCAAAGATCATGTTGATTTAAATCTGGAGCTGAAGAAATTGAAAGTTGCCGTTGCTGCCGGAGCCGACGCCGTGATGGATCTTTCCACCGGCGGAAATCTGGCCGCGATCAGAAAAAAGATTATGAAACAATCAACAGTGGCCATCGGCACGGTGCCTATTTATCAGGCGGCAGTCAAAATTTTGCAGGAGAAAAAAGCGATATCGGAAATGACGGCGGAAGATATGTTCGAAGTCATCGAAGAAAACGGCAGAGACGGAGTTGACTTTATTACTGTCCACTGCGGTGTGACCAGAGTGAGTGTTGCTGCGGTGGAAGGGCAGGGAAGAGTCCTGGGAATTGTCAGCCGCGGCGGCGCTATGACCGCTAATTGGATGTATTGCAATAAACGTGAGAATCCGCTTTATGAGGAGTATGACCGGCTTCTGGAAATAGCCCGTCGCTACGATATGGTTTTGAGCCTTGGCGATGGACTGCGACCAGGATCCATAGAAGATGCCACAGATCAGGGACAATTGCAGGAGTTGATCATTCTGGGTCAGCTGGCTGCCCGGGCGCGTGCCGCCGGAGTACAGGTGATGATTGAAGGTCCCGGCCATGTTCCCATAACCGAGATTGAAGCCAATATTAAGCTGCAAAAGAAAATCTGTCAGGGCGCGCCGTTTTACGTATTGGGGCCGTTGCCGACGGATATTGCGCCGGGTTATGATCACATTACGTCCGCCATCGGCGGAGCGATTGCCGGAGCCGCCGGAGCCGATTTCCTCTGCTATGTAACGCCCGCGGAACATTTGCGTCTGCCGACTTTGACTGATGTCCGCGAAGGGGTTATTGCCGCGCGCATCGCCGCGCATATTGCCGATATCGCCAAAAACATATCTGGCGCAAGAGAGAGAGACCGGAAAATGTCACAGTGCCGGAATAATTTTGATTGGCAGGGACAGGTGGATTTATCCATCGATCCTGAAAAAACAGTTTCGCTTTTGGAAAAAAGCAAAAGCGCGCACGATGAAGGCTGTACCATGTGTGGTGAATTCTGCGCCATTAAATTGGGTAAAAAATAATCATAAATGCTTCCGCCTTTAAAGAAGTGAATAGTGAAGTGTGAAGGGTGAAAAAAGGGGCGAGCGATAGTCCGGCGCATCCCGGATAGCAAGGGAAAGAATACTGGATTATCCAGTTGAGCTGGGTAATGACAAAAAAGAGTGTCATTCTCGTGCGAGCATGGGCGAGACACGAGAATCCAGAAGCCTTTAATTCTTTTGAACGGAAAAAAATGGAAAACGACAATCGCCGGAACGCGGAAGAAATTGTCCGTCGTTTGAAACAATCAGGTTATGAAGCTTATTTTGTCGGCGGTTGCGTGCGTGATTTTATTCTCGGCAATGTCTCCAGTGATTACGACATTGTTACTTCGGCGCGTCCCGAAGAAGTTACTGCCCTGTTCTCCGACACCATAGCTATCGGCGTGAAATTCGGCGTTGTTGCAGTCATTGTGGAAAAACATCTTTACGAAGTCGCCACCTTCCGGGGTGATGATGTTTACGAAGACGGCAGGCATCCTTCCAAAATTCATTTCTCTTCAGCGAAAGAAGATGTGTTCAGGCGCGATTTCACAATCAACGGGCTTTTGATGGATCCGGACACCGATGAAATATTCGACTATGTGAATGGCCGTTCCGATATCGAGAAAAAAATAATCCGCACCATCGGCGATCCGGACAACCGTTTCAATGAAGATTTTCTACGGATGCTAAGGGCTATCCGTTTCGCTGCCAATCTTGATTTCATCATTGAACCGGCTGCACAACGGGCAATCAAGAAAAACGCGGCAAAAATAAAACAAATCAGCGCCGAACGACTGCGGGAAGAACTGGGCAAGATTCTCACGCGTGGCGGCTCGCGCCACGGCTTTCAATTAATGGCCGGCACAGGTATTTTGAAGGAAATTCTTCCCGAAGTGGATAAATTGAAGGGAGTGGAACAACCGCCGCGTTTTCATCCGGAAGGCGATGTCTGGCAACACACCTTGAATATGCTGGATATGTTGCCTCAAAGTGGAGAAACCAGCGAAAATCTTTGTCTGGCCTGGAGTGTGCTTTTACATGATGTCGGTAAAGCCATCACCAGCACTGAAGATGAAAATGGTGTGCATTTTTACGGTCATGTTCAGCAAGGAGAAAAAATCGCTGATGATATAATGCAGCGGTTGAAGTTTTCCCGCGCGCAGAAGGAAACTGTACTCAATCTTATCCATTATCACATGGTTTTCATGAATGTTACTAAAATGCGTCCTGGTCGCCTCAAACGATTTTTACGCATGCCTGATTTTGATTTGCATTTGGAGCTGCACCGCCTTGATTGTCTCGCCAGCCACGGCATGCTGGATAATTATGAATTTTGCCGCAATCAACTTCAGCATTTGGCTAAGGACGATTTGCATCCGCCGCGCTTATTAACCGGCGACGATTTAATCGTCATGGGATTTACTCCGGGAAAAAGTATCGGGGACATCCTGCTGGCTTTAGAAGAAGAACAATTGGAAGGAAGAATCCAGACAACGGAAGAAGCAAGGGATTATGTCCGCGCAAACTGGATGAAACAATGAGAAACTACAAGCTGGTCATAATCTTTTTTCTTGTTCCTTTGCTTATATTGTCATGTTCTCATGCTCGCCGCAGCGCGCGTTGGGTACCGCCGTCTTTGCCGCATCCGGTGCGGCAAAAACCTGCGTTGGAATTAATGGGCTATACGATTCAGGCCGGAGCTTTTAAAAAGGTGGAAAACGCGGTGCGTTTAACGGAGAGATTGAAAAATAATCATGGTCTCGACGCCACATACTTCCTTGCCTCGGATAAATTCTTTAAAGTTCGCTTCGGTAATTTTACCACAAAGGAACTGGCTAAAAAAAGAGCACAAAGCCTGAGAGATGCAAAAGTTATTGAAGAGTTTTATATTGTCCGGCCTGAGGATTACTCCGTCGCCAGACAAAAACAATACGGCACTGATTATCTGAGAGAAGCTTTAGTGAAGAGTGCAAAAGATTTCATCGGGGTTCCTTACCTCTGGGGCGGCGCTTCTTCCGATGACGGATTTGATTGCAGCGGATTGACAATGACCGTATATCAATTAAATGGTCTGAATCTTCCCCGCAACTCAAAGAAACAATTTGATGCGGGCGCGTCTATAGATAAAAATGATTTGCAAAAGGGCGATCTCGTATTTTTTTCCTTGAAAGGAAAAAGCGGTGTTTCTCATGTGGGTATTTATATAGGAGATGGAAAATTTATCCATGCTTCATCGCACGGCAAAAAAATTCAGGTTGATTATCTTTCCTCTAATTATTTCACGAATCAATATATCGGTGGAAGAAATTATCTCTAATTAGAAACAGTGCTGAATTATTCGTTGTATTAATATTTATCATCAACGGGCAGCCCGCTACAGTACTGGATTATATCACTTGCCATTGCAATGTTAAAGACGCATGAAATATTATTGCATGTTGCGGAATTATTTTTATTTGTAAAAATAAACAGCGATATGCTGTAAAAAATAATTTTAAAAAACTTTATTATTTTTGTGTTTTTTGTTGACGAGGTGAAAAAAATAAAGTAAAATTCAATCAAAGATGGAATTGGAAGTAGTTTTAATCCAACAATTTTTAAAAAGGAGGCTTCACCTAATGGCAACGGCAAAGAAAAAAGTAGTAAAGAAAGCGGCTCCAAAAAAGAAAGTTGTAAAGAAAGTAGCCAAGAAAGTTGTAAAGAAAAAAGCAGCTCCAAAAAAGAAATAGGGAAATAAAATTTTATTGTTTAAGTTCTAAACGGAACAATTGGCGGTAACTGTTGCATTCGGCAGTTACCGCTAATTTTTTTATGAATATTTTTGAATCACAAATTGAAAAATACTTGCAAGTACTTAAATAAAAGTATTAAAAGATT
>DCVU01000023.1:6467-7060 GCA_002327415.1 Smithella sp. UBA2180 | reverse complement strand
TTATGATGGCGATATACCGAAAAAATTAGTTAAGCAGCTCAAATGGGCAAGCATCACTTCGGATTGGGCTATCCCTTACATTTTTATGAATGTGGCTCTGCATTTCGAATCCGTCGGCGACGAACTGCGCGCAGTTCATTTTTTTGACCGGGCAATAATTGAAGTCCGCAAACGAAAAGACGCCTACGGAGAAGGAACGATAACCAATCAAAAAGTCCTTGCCCTTTGTAATTTCGGCAAAATGCAGAACGCTTATAAAATTATTAAAGAAGCGGAGAAGAACTGGTCAAACGCTCCACTCAATGCCTTTGTTTTCCAAAGTTACGGACATTATTATTTGATGAGTGGTGATTATGGCAAAGCGCTTAAATATTTCCGGCAATCTTTTGATTCCAATCGGAGCTTTCACGATAATTTTAATTTGCTCATGCTGCGGCGTGACTCTGAAATGGAATACGGCATGGCTGTAATTCTGGCCGATTATATCCCGGCAATATCTCCCAAATTAAGTTTGTTGGATTTTGACGAAGCGTTCTACAAAGAAATTCGTAAAAATGTTGACGAAGGCATATCCCATTTAAATCAGGTTATGA
>DCVU01000023.1:0-6405 GCA_002327415.1 Smithella sp. UBA2180 | reverse complement strand
TCCCATTGGCGAGATAAACAGCATGTTTTTTCGCAACCAAGTTCAACTGCTGGGAAAAAACATAACCGAAGGACAAAAAACAGCCCGGCAGTTAAATGAACTTGCCGATCAATATCATCTTCCTTTTTACCAGATTTGGGCGAAACTTATTCTGTCCCGTTATTATTCGAAGTATGGCAACACTTCTCAAGCTATTGATTTACTCAAGAACGCTATTACCGTCATGGAAACGCAGCATGCCGAATTGGCAATTGACATGTTCAAAGAAAATGTCCTGTTTAACCGTCAGGAGATCTATGAAGAACTGATCGAACTTTTAATTGAAGAAGGCGATAACAATGGCGCGTTGGAAACGGCGGAAAGCGCAAAGTCGTGGGCGATGGTTGATTTGCTGGCAGGGGAAGACATCGGCAAAAATTCCACAGAGGCCGAGTTGATCCGGCAGAATGGAAGTTATATAAACGAAATATCGGACGGCTATAGAAAAATTATGGTGTCAGCTGGAAGCGATTTTGATTTTAAAAAAACGCTGGATAAAATTGAAAAGGCCGAGAATGCGCGCCGCGATGTAATTGCTAAAATCAAAGCGCAAAATGAAGAACTTTATTCGATGGTTTCCGTCGAGCCGCCCGATACTGAGAGTCTGCGCCAACTGCTCGACAGAAATACAACTCTCTTCAGCTATTATGTTACGGATAAGGTGCTTTATATCTGGGCAATTAATAAAGATCGAGTGCATCTGGAAAGAATAAAAATCACCAAGGGGGAAGTGGCCAAACTGGTTTCTTCTTTTATTGCGGCAATTGCCGCTAGAGATAAGAAGCAAACTGATTCTTTGTCGGAGAAGGTTTATGATATTTTTTTGAGACCGGTAATTCCTTTTGTGTCGGGAGACAGGATCGGCTTTATTCCACACGGCCCGCTTTACTATTTGCCTTTCGCGGCAATGAGCTATAAGGGCCAATATCTCGTAGATGGGTTTTCCATATTTTACTTGCCGAATGCAGGTGTGCTGAAATATGTATTGAAGAAACAAATGACACAAGAAATGAAAATGCTTGCTTTTGCTAATCCTGATTTAGGCGACAAACAACTTGAAATGCCATTCGCTGAAGCGGAAGTAGAAAGTATTAAGAAAAACATTTCGCGGATAACTATGTTCTTCTATGCTGGTAGTCCTTCTGTTGTGACAACCATTTGGGACATTGAGGATAAGTCCAAGGCAAACTTTATGGATATTTTTTATAGTAATCTGAAAAAAGATGAAAGTATTGCCGATTCATTAAGAACTACTCAAAATGAGATGATCAAACTTGGTTATCCGCCGTTTGATTGGGCGGCATTTATAGTAACCGGCAAGTATTGAAAATTTTGTAAAAATGTATAAAGTCGGAAATATTTTATATCCTCCGCTGGCGGAGGTGTCACACTGTTACGGAGGTGGATATTTTAGAGACGGTTTCCCGATCAGTCCAAAGTGGTGTTGATTCTATCGTTAAGGAGCAATTTAAAATGAATACAAAAAACAAAAGTAAAATTGAATTTAATAATTTGCTGGTGACTGGTGGCTGCGGATTTATCGGCAGTAATTTTATTCGCTATTTAATGGACAAGGGAGATTTCTCCGGTAGAATAATTAATGTGGATAAACTAACCTATGCAGGCAATCCGGAAAATCTGTCCGGCATAGCCTCTGATTTTACTTCAAGATATGTTTTTCAAAAAGTGGATATTTGTGATACCGCAAAATTGGAAGATGTGTTTTCGCAATATGATGTTGATGCCGTTTGCCATTTTGCCGCCGAATCGCATGTTGACCGTTCCATAAAAGCTCCGGGTGATTTTATTCAAACAAATATTATCGGAACTTTTAACCTTCTGGAGGCGGCTAAAGTTCGTGGGGATAAATTCAAACTCTTTCACCATGTGAGTACCGACGAAGTTTATGGCAGTCTCGGAGCCGAAGGTCTTTTCCGCGAAGATACACCATATTGTCCCAACAGTCCTTATTCAGCGTCTAAGGCAGCCTCTGACCATCTAGTGCGCGCTTATTATAAAACTTTTGGCCTGCCCGCTACAATATCCAACTGTTCGAATAATTATGGCCCATATCAATTTCCGGAAAAACTTATTCCGTTGATTCTTCTCAATGCTCTGGAGGGAAAGCCACTGCCTGTTTACGGCGACGGGAAAAATGTTCGCGATTGGCTTTATGTCGAAGATCATTGTAAAGCAATCTGGACAATTATGAGTTCCGGCAGAACAGGAGAAATATACAATGTCGGCGGCAACGCGGAAATAGAAAATATTTTAATCGTGCAGATGATCTGTGATATTCTTGACGAGATTAAACCCTCGTCGGATGGAAAGCCGCGGCGCAAGTTGATTACATTCGTTCAGGACCGTCCCGGGCATGATCGTCGTTATGCGATTGATTTCGCCAAGCTAAAAAAAGAACTGGGCTGGTCTCCACAGGAATCCTTCAAATCCGGCCTGCGAAAAACAGTCGAGTGGTACTTAAGCCAGAAAAAATGGGTGGAAAATATCAAAACCGGCGCTTATCAGGCGTGGATTAAAGAACAATACGGTTCATAATAATTGTTCAGCAAATATTTCTTTCTGAAATAAACAAATCTTCACTCTGGACAAAGATGATATATGCCAGTTTAACTTATATATTAAAAATTTGTAGTTATAAGATAAATTTGTCAGTATATAGGCATAACAATTTAGCCAGGGAGGAAATTATGACGATCGGAAAGAATTATTGTTTAGCAATGGTCGTTTTTATTTGTTTAACTATTTTTTCCGGTTGTGCAAGCTATGAAAGACAGGTAGCTCCTTTCAAATTGCCGGAGAATACGCCCAATGCCGTTTCATTTAACGGTGCGGCAATCGCCGCGAGAAGCTTTAGCAAAACTAAAGAAGCAAAGGAAACTTTCGGTTTCGACATCAGAGCGACAGGCCTTCTTCTCGTGCAGGTTGTCTTTGATAATAAGAGTACTCATCCTTTGATAATTATTCCCGAACAAACATTTTTAATTGACGACGAAGGTAATGTTTGGCCAATCCTCGATCAAAACTTGGCTTATGATCGGGTGTCTAAAGCAACGGAACTTGGTCAAATCGTTCCGGAGGCAACAAAAAGCGGACTTCTGCTGGGAGCAGCGGGAGCCGTGATTGGAGCGGCAATTGGTATTGTTACCGGAACAAATGTCGGAGAAGCAGCAGGTAAGGGTGCGGCCATTGGCGGAGCGGCTGGTTTGATTTCCGGTGGAGGGTACGGTTTTGATGAGCATTATGAAGTTGTGCAATCTAAAATTAAGGAAGATTTGCAATCGCGTTCATTGCAATACCGGGCGATAAAACCGGGAGAACTGGCTTACGGTTTTATTTTCTACCCAGGTGAAGCAAAAACAGCAAAAGTTTTGCGGTTACAGTTAAGGGCTAAGGATACAGGAGAGATTTCGACCTTTAATATGAAACTTCATAAATAAGAACGGTTTTAAAACGTATTTTGCTTGAGGCATCCCGAATAATTTGTTAATTAAAGTCATATCATGTAAGTTGATGAAAATAATAAAAGGAGAAAATTATGTCCAAATCTGAAGATAATTTAAATGAAGCTTTTGCCGGAGAATCGCAGGCCAATCGTAAATATCTGGCCTTTGCTGCCAAAGCCGATCAGGAAGGATTTGCGCAGGCGGCAAGATTGTTTCGGGCGGCCGCGGAGGCGGAAACTGTTCATGCTCACGCTCACCTGCGAGCATTAAAAGGTATTAGATCAACAAAAGAAAATTTACAAGAAGCGATAGCCGGAGAAACTCATGAATTCAAAAGCATGTATCCGGCAATGATTGAAACGGCCAAGGTCGAAGGGAATAAAGAAGCGGAGCGCACTTTTAATTTTGCCAATGAAGTGGAAAAAATTCATGCCGGGCTTTATCAGCAGATGCTTGATAATCTGGATGGCACGAAAGAGTCTTACAGTTATTACGTTTGTCCGGTATGCGGTTATACTTCAGAAAAAGAAGCTCCCGAAACCTGTCCGGTCTGTGGCGCTAAAGGGAAAATGTTTAAAAAAGTTGATTGATATAGGTTTGCTTGGTGAATAATTAGTTAATCACGGGTATGAACACCAACGCAAACGTTGGAAACATTTCGCAGCAAGCTGCGAGGTATTGTACCCTCCGCTTCGCGGGATTGTTCAACTTACCAATTCCAATACGCCTATAGTGACCTTTAGGTTATTCGCTTTTGTAATTGGAGTTTCACAATGAAAGAAATCATTATTGTTATCAGTGGCATCATTTTATTTTTGATCGGCATGATCAATCTTTCTTCTGCCGTTCGGAAATTGATTGATGTCCGCATAAAAGAATACATTAAATATGCCGTAGAAAAACCCCTTTACGGACTTCTCACCGGTATAATATCGACCATTATTTTTCAAAGCTCCTCTGCTTCGACAGCGCTCACCGTCGGATTGGTAAGCGCGGGATTGATCAGCTTTTATAACTCTTTGGCGATTATTCTGGGCACTGATATCGGCACTACTTTGACTGTTCAGTTTGTTGTTTGGCATTTCACAGAAATATCGCCGCTTGTTATTTCCATAGGTGGACTTTTGTGGTTAATTTCCCGTGGTAGAAGGAAAATTATCGGCCAGATAATATTTTATTTTGGATTGCTTTTCTTTGGTCTGGGAATGATTAGTCAAGCAATTGAGCCTTTGAAAAATTCTCCGGCTTTTTTGAATTTGTTTACAAAGACCCAAAATCCATTTTTAGGCATTGGTCTGGGAATTGCCGTTACCGGCATTATTCACGCTTCGGCTATACCTATCAGCATTATGGCGCTTTTAGCACAGCAGGATTTGGTTTCTCTGGAAAATGCCCTGCCCGTGGTTATGGGAGCGAACATCGGTACTACTGTCACAGCTTTGCTGGTCGGAACGGTGGCAACGGTAAGTGGTAAAAGAACAGCCGTATCTCACCTGATCTTTAAGTGTATCGGCGTATTTTTGTGCCTTATCTTGATGCCATATTTACTGGTTCTATTGAAGAACCTTTCTTCCAGCGTCGCTCAGCAAATTGTTCTGGCACATTTTTTAATTAATCTTGTCATTATGCTTATCTTTGTATTTTTCCTGAAGCCTTTTGCCGCTTTAATGCAGAAAATTTTAAAGGGAGATGATGAAACGCTGCCTGTCTGGCCGGAATTTCTTGATCGCAGAAATCTATCCGACGAGGAAAAAGCGCTCGATAATGTGCAAAAAGAATTGCAGAGGGAAATCAATCTTACGCGGAAAATGTTTTTAATCGCTAAAAATATGATTGTCTTCGTTGAAGAGGGCAGGCAAAGAGATATTTCTTATATAGAGATGGTTGTCAATAATTTACGCGCGCAAATAGTAAGGTTTTTGTGGAAGATATCGGCACAAAACAAATCAACCCAACTTTCTAAAAAGATTTTTGCTTATACGGCAATTGCCGGTGATATTGAAAGCATCGGCAATCACGTGGTGTGGATAGCCGAATTAGCCGTACAAAAAGCTGAGAGGAGAATAAAATTTACTGAGAACGGTAAAAAGGAATTACATGAAATAACTCTTTTGGTAAACCAGAATATTGATGAGGCTATGTATCTGATTGATGTTTCCGATAAGGAAAAAATCGTTAGTATTATTCAACGGGAAGAAGAGATAGATGATAAAGTGAAAGATGCTCGTAATAATCATCTCAAGAGATTTCATAACCGTTTATGCAGCACCGAGGCGGGACTGATTTTTGTGGAGATGCTCATTCATCTGGAACGCATTTCCGATCATTGTAACAATATCGCTGAATATGTCTTAGATATTAAGGAAAAATTTGAATAAAACTGACTGCAATAGCTTGGAATCATACGGCAAGAGTTACAGGATTCCAAGTTGCAGGATTAAATGATCCTCTTCATCTCGCCTATACACATTCAATATAATATAAATACGTATTGCTCTAATCAATAATATCTTCTATAATTAATCAAATGTATTTATTTGAACATTCGAGTAAGGAGGCATCAAAATGAATAAAAGAATGAATGCCCTTAAATTCGCTCTGGAAAATGAAAAGAAAGAAAGGGATTTTTATCTGGCCAACGCCCGCCGGACAAAAAATATGGCCGGTAAGAATATGTTCAAACAAATAGCCGATGAAGAAAAAGAACATTACGAAATATTGAAAAAATTGCATGATCAGTGGGAAAAGAAAAAGAAATGGCCTGCAACAGTTCCTCTGAAAGTAAAAAAATCTTTGGCCAGCAATATTTTGAAATCCATGTCGGGGAAAAAAGCTGCCCGCATCACCGGTAATGAAGATGACCGGAAAGCGATTCGCACCGCAATTGATTTTGAAGCAAGGG
>DCVU01000165.1 GCA_002327415.1 Smithella sp. UBA2180 | reverse complement strand
ATTCGACCATCAAATTTCAGTGCACCTATAGTGACCTTTAGGTTATTCGTTTCTGAAATTTGGGTCTCATTAAATTTATAATCTATTACAATTGCGCCGTAATGAGAGGGAACACATTGTGTTACCTAAGCTCATTGCGGCGCAAACATTGTTATAACCATTCAGTATAACCTCATCTTATTTATTCCTTTTAGTTATTTGACTTATTCTTTATGATTATATATAGGAGCCAGGGCAGGATGATTATTGCGAGACTCAAATTTTAATGACACTCGCTGAGATCAAATGAAATTATGATCGAAGCGCAAGTGGAATTATCCCACATGCGAAGCCATGTGGGATAATATTTGTAAGTCGAACAATCCCGCAAAGCGGAGGGTTTCATACCCGTGATTTTAAACTGATCCATTTTTATTTTTCATCAGCTTTTTTAAAAGCACAGGACTCAGGGCAAGCAAACCAAATAGAACAAAAGCAAGTAGAATCTTCCAAAAGATTATATCTTCCGGTTTATCAATGCTCCCCAACTGACAGCCGGCATAGATAAAGACAAAAGAAGCAGGCGCTATGCCGACTATGGTTGTCCAGGTGTAGGTCGCAAGCGGTATCCGCGTAATCCCGGCAAAGATATTGACCAGAAAGAAGGGGAAGATGGGAATCAGGCGCAGCGTCAAAAGATAATTATAGCCGTTTTCAGCTATTTCCTTATTAAATGAAGCAAGCTTCTCGGCGTAGCGTTTTTGCAGCCAGTCGCCGATAAGATAACGCGCGGCAAGGAAAGCGGCAATCGCGCCGATCGTGGCTCCGATGTTCACATAAAGCAGTCCCCATAACCCGAAAAGAAAACCGGCAGCAAGGCTAAGCACCGCAGCGCCGGGAATAGACAAGGCCACTACAGTAATGTAGAGTAATATAAAAAATCCCACGGTAAAAATATAATTATTTGCTGTGATTGCCAAAAGCTGATCACGGTATTGTCTTAACATTTCAAAAGTGAGAAATTCTTGAAGGCCTGAAACTCTAATCAAGACGACAAGAGCGACAAGGCATATCACGATGATTATTCGTTTATAATTTGCTTTCATTTATAATGCCTTCTGCCGCTAAAAAATTCATGACTCGTGATTCCTTTGATCGGAAGATATTTCTCTTATAAAAGTTTTTAAGATCTTCAAATTCATCTATATCCGCCCATTGCTGAAGTTGAAAATATTTAAATTCTGCCTTATCGAGACGTTTAATCGTTTCCGTAAATACTCCTGCAGTGCTCCATTTTATTCCATTAAATATTGAAGGGCACAAACCCTGCCTTTTACAACCGATCAGGTAATATCCGCCGTCAGCGCTTGGCCCAATGACGACATCGGCTAAATTTAGTTTGTCGAAAGCATCATTAACCAAGGTAGCCGGAAGATCGGGGCTGTCGCTTCCTATCAACATGCATCGCTCATATCCTTGAGCAAAAACATCGGCAAACGCTTTATGCATGCGCTGGCCGATGTTTTTACCCCGCTGACGGATGCATCTAATTCCCGGAAAATCAGGAAACAATACTCCTTCCGGTCCCGAATACACGATAATCGTTTCGGCTTTTATCTGACGTGTCATCACTGAGATATCCCTCAGAAAACACAGGTAGAGTTCGTAGGTCAGGTCGTCGCCCAGCGAACTGGCCAGACGAGTCTTTACAGCGCCCCGCTCGGGATATTTAAGGAACAGGATGAAAGCGTTTTTTTTCAAAATGCTGAAACCTCTATATAGTCCACATAACCGGTTGCCTTCTCGCCGGTATTATCCGCGTCGCTCATCACAGCGATACTGGCCTCGTAAGGCGGTTCTTTCCCGAAAGCCTGGCGGTAATCTTCAAGAGCGTTTGCCCGCTCCTCCATCCAGACACCCGCGTGTTCAGAGCCTTTCTGCAAAAGGATCATCTGTGTTTTCGTGGTAAAGGGGTTCGGTAAAATATGCTCAGGGTATTTTTTATTTGCCCAGATATAGTTGATACTGCTGTGCGGCGGATATTTTCCGTAAATCAGTTTTAGCGCATTATACTGTGCCCGTTCGAAAATGCCGGCCGTTTTAGGATCATATTTAAAAACAACGTAGATGCGCAGAGGATAATCGTCACCGGATTTCTTTTTTTCATCACCGGCCTGATAAGTATTGGATATTTTCCATTTCCATTTAATGATCGGCGTTTTATAAATATTAAAAACTCTTGTGCAAATAATACCGGAAGCGGAATTGTCCGCCTGTGCGACAAGAAAGCTGTTTTCTCCTTCCTTTTGGATTTTATAAATCGAATGGCGCGGTATCTTGGGGAAGGTGAGCGGCTTCCAGCTATCCAGAGAATTGAAGTCCTCGCGAAAACCCTGATCGCTCATCTGGGCGCGAAGCGGCGAAATAATCAGGAGGTTGCTTATTGCTAAAATTATCAGAGTTCGTTTAATCATACTTTAACTTTATAATAATATTTCTCCAGTCTTTCGGCGGAAACGCCCAAAAGATAGAGTGCCTGGATCACCCAGTTCCTTGTGATGTTGTAGAATATACCATCGTTTTCCCACTTTCGCGAAGATGTTGCCACTGTCTCATGCAGGATGATAATGCGCCCGCCCTGCCGCTTAATTCGCCTCATCAGTTCCACATCTTCCATTAGTGGTATCGCCGCATAGCCGCCGATATTATCAAAATAACTTCGCTGCATAAAGATCACTTGGTCGCCGTAAGGCACACGTGTCAGGCGGTGCTTCCATGAGGCGGCGCGTGCTATAGCCCTGAATATCCATTGATTATTTGTTATTCTGAGATCAAAGGCACCGCCTATAAAACATCCGTCAGAAAGAGCAGCGACAATTTTCGGGAATGCTTTCGGAGGCAGAAACGTGTCGGCATGCAGAAAAAGTAAAACTTCCCCGCTCGACCTGGCGACGCCTGCGTTCATCTGTGATGCTCTGCCTCTGGGTGCCGTCAGAGTTATAACGCTGTTATCAGAAATATGTGCAATAGTGCCTCCAGATGAATCACCATCCACGACAATTGTTTCATATGGTACACCAGTGGCGGCTGATTTTAGCGAATCAAGTATTTCGTTGATTTTTTCGCCTTCATGGAGAACAGGGATAATTACTGATATTTTCATGCCGTTAATCTCCCGCCGTTGTTGCTCCCTGACAAGATGAACCGCAACCGGCAACGCAACCGTAACAGTGATTATTGATCACAACCTCGCGGTTTTTTAGTTTATCCATATCAAAATTCATTATGTTCTTTGGCGCGCCATGATTAACGGTAAGATCAAGCATCTGATTAAAATCGCAATCGTAGAGCGATCCGTCCCACCCCGCTGAAAGTGTCGTCAAACACATCACATTTTTTACTGCGTCGGGATTAAATGACTGACAAAGCTCTGATAGATAATCGTCAAAATTTCCGGATGCTATGAGATAATCAAGATAGCGGCCGATCGGGATATTCGTAAGACAAAAAAGTTGGTTGAAATGAACTCCCTGCTCGACTTCAAGACGTTCGTGGTATTCGTGTTCCAGCGCCGCCTGTGATCCCGGAAGATAGGCACCCACAGGATTGTGGACTATATCAATACACAGGCCGCTGTTTTTCATGCCGTAGCCCATTGAATTAAGTTCGCGCAAAGCCTCAATGACCTTGTGAAAAGTGCCTGCGCCGCGCTGGCGGTCTGATTTTGCCTCCAGATAGTCCGGGAGCGAAGTCACAATCTCGACTTTGTTTTTTGCGAAAACATCCATGAAATGACGATAGGATTCTGTAAGAAGCAGCGTTAGATTGGAACGGACAATCAAGCGCCGGTTAAGCTGGGACGCCTCGCCAATGAACCATTCAAGATGCGGATTCATTTCCGGAGAGCCGCCGGTAATATCAATCGTGGAAATAGGGAAAGAGGAAAGAATCTCCAGACATTTATCCAGAACCGGTCTGGACATGACCTCCGTCCTGTGTGGCCCGGCATCGACATGACAGTGACGGCAGGAAAGATTGCAGCACCGTCCTGTGTTAATCTGTAAGATGTCTATTCCCTTCGCGCATAGCGGGAACATGTTTATCTCTCGAATCTTCTGCGCGAGAGAAGGAATGTCGTTGATCTGGCTTAAGATGCGCAATTGATCGCTTACGTCCATTACATTTCCTTTTTCTTGATAATTTTTCGTATCTGCGTGGTGTGCGCCAGTGTTACACCCGCCATCATGGCGGCGCCGGTATGCGCGGCCTCCATCATCTCTTCACTGGAAATGCCCAGAGACATGCACTTGGTGGTATAAGCATCAATGCAATACGGGCAGTTCTGCGTGATCGCCACGGTCAGAGCGATGAGTGATTTCTCCCGTTCGGTAAGTTTCCCAGCGCCGGTCGCCGCGCCGTAATATTCAAAAAATTTATTGCCCTCTTTCTTCGCCCATTCGGTGATATTGGGAAAATCGGCAAGATCTTTCGGTTCATAGTAACTCATANNTTATAACTATTATCTATTGGATATATTCCTTCAAACAATATATCGCTACATCCGCTGATTGAACTTATACTAAAGGAGTTGTCAATATGAAAGCAGGAGTGGAACCATTAGTTAATGACGGATTTGCCGGTGAAGCGACAAAGCGGACACTGGGTTATCTTCAAAAACAGAGAGAAAAAGGAAATAATATTGTCGGGATTTACTGCGGTTACGCGCCGCTGGAAGTGATTCGGGCGATGGGCGCCGCGCCGGCGGTTTTATGCGCTTTTGCCAATAAGACAATCGAGGCGGCGGAAACGGTGCTTCCGGCCAATCTTTGCCCGCTGATAAAATCCAGTTACGGNNGGCAAGAAAAAAATGTTCGAACTGATATCCGACATCAAACCGATGTATGTGATGGACTTGCCGCAACTGCCTGATGAAAAAGAAGCCCTGGATAACTGGACGGTGATGATCAAGAAACTCAAAATATTTCTGGAGACGACCTTTAACCGTGTAATAGAAGACAAAGATGTGGAAAAGGAAATTAAAGAAACAAATATTAAAAACAAACTGATGAACAAAATATTTGATTTTGCCGCGCTCACGCCAACGCCGGTGAGTTGGCTTGAATTATACGATCTGACTTATTTAGGTCAGGCTTCGACGACGCAAGATATGCTGGGCATTCTCAATGATTGCGTCGTGAAACTGGAAAAGCGTGTTGCCGATGGCGTTTACCACGGTGAAAAAGACTCTCCGCGTGTGCTGGTAACCGGCTGTCCGGTGGGCGGCGACGCGACGAAAGTTTTCAAAATCATCGAAGAGGCGGGAGGCGTTGTTGTTGTGCTGGATTCCTGCACGGGCATGAAAGCATACAACAGTGTGATTGCAGAAAACACATCCGATCCCTACGCGGCGCTCTCGCGCCGTTATCTGGATCTGCCCTGTTCCTGCATGACGCCGAACAACCGCCGTCTGACTGAACTCGATAAAATGATTGAACGGTTTAGACCGGATGTAGTGATTGATGTGGTTCTTCATGCTTGCCATTCCTACAACGTGGAATCCCACAAGATCAAGGAACACATCACAGGCAAGCACAAGATGCCTTTTTTAAAAATCGAAACGGATTATTCGCAAAGCGACGTGGAGCAAATCCGCACGCGAGTGGAAGCGCTGTTGGAAACAGTGCCGAAAAAATGAAGTCGCTAACAAAATATATAAATAGTGTCATTCCCGCGTAGGCGGGAAT
>DCVU01000125.1:498-3334 GCA_002327415.1 Smithella sp. UBA2180 | reverse complement strand
CGACCCCGGATCTTCTTATCTTACGACAGAGCTGGTTTCTCTTTACACAGAAGAGGGCGATCTCGACCAAGCCATATCTTTGGGCGAAGAAATGCTTTCTAAAAATCCTAATAATATAGAGCTTCATCTGATTATGGGCGGGTTGTATCTTAATATTCACGAAAATAAAAAGGCTATCGCCGAACACAAAAAGGTAATTGAACTTGATCCTAAAAACTTTATGGCTCATTTTTATTTGGCGATAATTTACGCTGACGAAAGAAGATTTGATAAAGCGGAAGAAATTTTTAAAAAGCTTTTAAAAATCGATCCAGAAAACATTATGGGCATCTACTACTATGGCCGAGTACTGGTGAAAATGACACGGCAGGAAGAGGCCGAAAAGATGTACAAAAAGGCGATATCTTTAAATCCGTATTTTGAAATGGCTTTGTTTGATTTGGCTGCGCTTTACGAAAAACAGGATAAGCTGGACAAAGCCATTGCAGTTTATCGTAATTATCTGGAGATCAATCCTACACGGATAAATTTACGAGTTAAAGTAGGAGAACTTTTTATTAAAGATAAAAAATATGAGGAGGCGGAAAAAGAGTTCCTGGAAGTATTGAAAGTTGATCCAGATAACCGTGACGTGAGAGTTGCGCTGGGTCTTTTATATTATGATATGCGCAAACTTGATCTGGCAGCGGCTGAATTTTCTTTAGTTCTGAAAAAGAATATTACGGATGACAAGGTTCGTTATTTATTGGCTACCGTATATGAGGAAAAGGGCGAAAATAAATTGGCTATGGAAGAATATCAAAATATTTCTACTTCCTTCGAATTATACGCAAACTCTCAAATTCGCACCGGACTGATCCTTAAAAAAGAAGGAAAAATTTCCGAGGCCATTAATTTAATAAATGAATGTATTAAAAAGAAGAATGATCAGGTTCCTTTTTACCTGTTTTTATCTTCGCTTTATGAAGATACTAAAAATATCCCGGCAGCTGAAAACATATTGAAAGAGGGGATTAGAATTGCTCCGAAGGAGATAGATTTACATTATGCGCTGGGCGCGATTTATGAAAAAACAAATCGCCTTTCCGAAAGCGTAAAAGAAATGGAAACGGTTTTATCTATTGATCCGGACAATGCCGAGGCACTTAATTTTATAGGATACAGTTATGCTGATCGCGGCATGAATCTTGATGAAGCGGAAAAAATGATTATCAAAGCTTTGAAAATAAAACCGAATAACGGTTATTTGATAGACAGCCTTGGTTGGGTTCATTTCAAAAAAAATAAATTAAACAGCGCAATGAAGCATTTGAAACAAGCGTTGGAACTTTTGCCTGACGATGTTAATATCATTGAGCATATGGGCGATGTTTACGTAAAGCTGAACAAGACTAAAGAAGCTGAGGAAATGTATAATCGTGCGCTGAAAATTGATCCTAAAAATAGTCTGGTACAAAAGAAGCTGGAAGATTTGATCAAGCAGAAATAATCACGGGGATGAACCCCTCAGCAAGACTGCTGGGGTTCATAATATAGTCCCACTTAGCTCCGCATGTGGGATAATTTCCAATCCCGATGCATCGGGATTGGATAGTTCGACTTGCAAATTTCACTAAACTACGTTTGTGAAATTTGAGTCTCATTATGTCCAGCAAGTTTCAGCGCGCCTATAGTGACCTTTAGGTTATTCGCTTCTGAAGCTGGGGACTCATTTAAAAAGATTTTTTTCATGCCCAACAAAAAATCCATCTTGCCTTTTATGAAGTTCTTATTATTGCTTGCGTTACTTGCCAGTGGTTGTATGCAGCAAGCAGTTGTTTATCGCGATTCTCCGCCGAAAAAAATTCTTGCGGCAATCTCCAGCGCTATTGCCGAAAACGACATTTTAAGCACTATAGCGCAGATAGAGTTAGTCACGATTCATGGTTATTATCCAGCAAGGGCAGTCTTGATTATGAAAAAGCCTTCATATTTAAGGTTAGAACTGCTTCCGGTAATCGGAACACCCGATTTTTTTCTTGCTGCCTCTCCTGAAAAGATGAGTATTTTTCTGCCTTCGAAGGGAGAATTTTACTATGGACAGCCGACGATTGTTAATCTAGAGCGGTTCTTGCCTTGGCAATTTAATATTGATGATATAGTAATGATTTTTGCCGGAACTTATCCTTCTTTGAAGGACAAATTCATCGATTACCAGAGTTATCAAGAAAAAAATTGTCTGCGTATAGAAATGACAGCGCAATCAGGATGTTCACAAATTATCTGGGTGGGGGAAAATAATCGATTACTGAAACTCGTTCGCAAAGATGAATACGGCAAAGAAATATATAATGTTAAATATGACCACTATGATAAACAGAGTCCTGTTGCCGGAGAAATTACAATCAGCATGGCCGATGGAATAACGTCACTGTCAATAAAATATTCGGACATCAAAATCGAAAAGGCAACTGAGTTATCAATTTTTAACCTGCAAGTTCCCGCTAATGTTAAAGCAATTCCGCTGGACTGATACCACTTCTAAATCAAAGCGCTATCTTTGTTGGCGTTGTTGTAGGCTTCCTCAACGTATAGAAAATACGCCTCATTGCCTCCGCCTCGCCGCCGCGATATCGTCCTTGATTTAGAAGTGGTATGATATAAATTATTTGATCTCTTGCAGGTTGGAACGCGCGATGCGTGCCTGGCTGGTATTCGGATAATTTTTGATTACCTGTTGTAAAAGCAATTTAGCGCTGGTTTTGTCTCCCAACTTTAGGAAAGAGATGCCTTGTTTGAGTAAGGCAAAAGGAACTTTGTTGCCGTTTGGATAATTCTTAGTTACTTTTTCATATTC
>DCVU01000125.1:0-378 GCA_002327415.1 Smithella sp. UBA2180 | reverse complement strand
GAATTATTTTTATTGCCGATTTCCAGAAAATTTTCAATAAAGGTAATTTTCAGAAGAATGCTTTCAAAACGTTGCTCATCCTTCTTAGAGTTGGCAGTAAAATCTTTTTTAAGCGTTTCCACTTGACCGCGCAGTTGCTGAAGATTTTCCCGCAAATCGGTAATGTCTGCTGCTGCGCTGGCTTGCCCGGTACGCATGGCCTCCAGGGCAGTAACATTCTTTTTTAAAGTGGTCAGTTCGGCGTCCACTACAGCCATCTTTGCATCCATTTTTTCGTCCATTTTCTGGTTTAATTCCGAACGGAGCGCCCTCAGATCTTGCGTAGAAGCGCAACCCGCAATGAACAATGCCAAAACAGCTAAAAAGAGATAGATATAA
>DCVU01000099.1 GCA_002327415.1 Smithella sp. UBA2180 | reverse complement strand
AATAATTGCGAAGTATCGTCCATTAAAAAAGGTAAATTAATTGAAGTAAATGTTACGGATAAACATGGCGTTGCCTCAAAGATTTCAGCTGATAACTTAATTGTCAGTACGAAGTGGGGGAAAATGCGTTTACTCTACGAACGTAAAAATAATATTAAATTAGATGATTTGATCAGACCTATTAAAGTTTCTCATTATCCTTTTACCATTCATCTGGGTATTCGCGAAAAATCTATTCCTGAAAAAATGGCCAGACATGTTGCAGTAATTACTGATATAAATAAAGATATTTACGACGATAATCTGATCATTTTGGAATTAAGCGCGCCTGAAGATGAGAAAACTACCTCCGTGGAAAAAAGATCGCTATCAGCAACTGTTTTCCTTCATGATGATCAAATGATTTGGTCTAACGAGAACTTAACGGCAACTGCCCGATCAATAATTGAGCGCCTCGAATATTTTCTGCCCTTTCTAAAAGAAAATATTGAAATTTTCGACATAAAAGAATCAATCAATATTTCAAGAAAACAACGTGATGTTGTTAATCCCAAATATCAATTACGAAACTCTTTTATTTCCGGTTTTGCCGCGAAAAGTAATAAAACCAGATTTAGCAACATTAATCTTACCGGTGCTTCATTATTAACTGACGCCGGCTTTGAGGGGGAAATAATTTCCGGTATAAATGCTGCAAACAATGTAGCCGGTAAGAGGAGGTGATTTATGAATTTAGATTTTTCCATCAAAAATCTCGGGGAAAGATTAATTAAATCTCCCCTCAACATCAGCAATTTTACACAAGATAAAAAAAGGCTTTTATTCAACTCTCATTTAGATAATTACTTATCCTGCACTGATAAAAAAGGTCAGCCACTTTCTGTAGAACTTGCCGGACCTCGTGATAAAATATTTTTTGATCCATCCCGGACAAAAGCAGCAATTGTTACCTGCGGCGGGCTTTGTCCAGGTATCAATGACGTTATTCGTTCTCTAACAATGACGCTTTTTCACCGTTACGGTATTGAAAAGATTTTAGGAGTGCAATACGGCCTGATGGGATTAAATCCCTTATACGGCCATAAATTTGTTAACCTGACCCCCGAATTTGTCAAGGATATTACAAGTATTGGAGGCAGTATCCTTTCTACTTCGCGCGGCCCGCAAGATGTAGCTGTCATGGTGGATTATCTTGTTAAATTAAAAATCAATATTCTTTTTTGTATCGGAGGTAGCGGCACAATCAGGGCAGCCGAACAAATAATGGCTGAAGTAACCAGAAGAAAATTGAAAATTGCCATTGTCTGTATTCCCAAAACAATTGATAATGATCTTAATTTAATTCAAAAATCATTTGGTTTTGACACGGCGGCAGAAAAAACTGTTGATGCTATTAAAAGCGCTCATGTTGAGGCTAAAGGAGCATTCAACGGTATCGGCTTGGTCAAAATAATGGGACGTCTTTCCGGCCAGATCGCTACCCATGCGGCGCTGGCACAAAATGATACGAATTTTGTTTTGATCCCCGAAGTGCCCTTTGATCTTGAAGGGAAAAACGGATTTTTGGCAATATTAAAAAAGCGCATAATATCCAGAGGTCATGCGGTAATTTTAGTCGCAGAAGGAGCAGGTCAGGATATTTTAAGGAAAAGTGTTTCTCCCAGAGAAAAAGATCCTTCAGGAAATATTCGATTGCTCGATATAGGATTATTTTTAAAAAACGCGATAGAAGACTTTTTCAAAAAAAATGATCTGGAAATTAATCTAAAATATATCGAGCCCAGTTATCTGATTCGCTCGGTCCCGGCAAATGCCTCGGACAGCATTTATTGCAACTCTCTGGGACAATATGCTGTGCATGCGGCAATGGCCGGGAAAACCGGTATTTTGGTCGCTTTAATGAAAGACGAATATGTACATCTGCCTTTGAATGCAGTTACTTCCAGACGTAAAATTGATTCTCAGGATAATATCTGGCTGCGCGTTTTGGAAACAACCGGCCAACCACCTTCCATGAAAAATTGATGGCACCGCAAAATAGCCTCAGAAAATGCTTGCAAAATACTGCCTTATGGTTTAGTAACGACACACAATTTTAGGAGGATCTTCAAATGTCTCGTGTTTGTGAAGTATGTGGTAAAAAGCCGTCAGTTGGCAATTTGGTGAGCCATGCTAATAATAAAACATCAGCGGTGTGGTATCCAAATCTGCAAAAATTACGCTGCGTTGATGAAAAAACCGGATCAATAAAGAGAGTAAAAGTCTGCACTCGTTGTATTCGCTCCGGATTTGTAAAAAAAGCTATATAAAGGTTGGAGGCCAGCTATAATTTTTTATAGTCTGAACGGTTTCTTGAAAAAATAATTCTTCATCATCAATTAAATCTCTAGCGTGCTGAAATAAATTTTTAAGACCATCATAAAATAGTTGATCATCGCTTATCAGGCCGAATTTATCTTTATAAAGATGAATTCGGCTTTCAATATTCATGATTTGCTCCAATCT
>DCVU01000097.1 GCA_002327415.1 Smithella sp. UBA2180 | reverse complement strand
TGTATCGTTCCTACCCCTATAGTATGAATTTAGCCTTTCTTAAATAACGATTCCAATTTGTCTTTAGTATCCAAGCCAGCCGCACCTGAAGATTTTCCTGTTTGTTTGAATTTAAAAAAATCACAAAAATTGGAGCGGCTTTTGTCCAGCACTCTTTCGGCCTGAGGTTCGCGGCAGTCGTTATATGCCCCTCGCTCGTAGAAAGAGCAGTTAAGACAGCAATGCAAATCAGTTCCGCAGGATGGGCATTGCGATTGTCGTCCGACAAAAAAATCATCAGCTAATTCTTTTCTACATTTGTGGCAGATATTCATGGATGAAAAGATACAAATTCTGTCCGATGTTTGTCAAGAAGCTTTCATGTAAAAGTCTTTTTGGTGAAATATTTATGCATACCTATTCAAATATTCTCTCTCTGAGGACCAGCGCCTTCTTGGATAGATTGATATGGTTGGTTAACTTCTGATATCAGGCTTCGCCGCACAGGATGCTGATTTCACGCCGTACTGCCTCGATCAATTCATCCTTGTGTTCCACAGTATAAGCCGAGGCATCTATAGGTTTGCCGATATGAACCTCAACCTTCTGATCCAGGAAGAAGTCCCATGTCTTGGCAGGCAGAACTTTCTCCGAACCCCGGATGCCGACAGGTATAATCTGCGCACCGGCGTCAATAGCCAGGATGAATCCCCCTTTCTTAAATGTTCCCATCCGTCCGGATCGCGAACGAGTTCCCTCAGGGGCTATCCACAGCACGATCCCATCCTCCATTTTCTCGCGGGCCTTCTTCAAATCCTGTTTGGCCTGCTCGATATTGTTACGGTCGATAGAGATGAATTCACCCGCCGCCATCCCTCGTCCCCACAGCGGTATCCGGAACAGCTCTTTCTTGGTAAGCATACGGATGCTGGGCGGAAGCGAGAGGATCATCAGGGGAATGTCATAGTGACTGCGGTGATTCGACATGATGATATAGCGTTTTCCAGGTTTGATGCGAATATTAAAGGGATCGAAGACAGTCTTTTTGATTCGGACCGCGTTCACCAGTCCGTTCGACCACCATGCCAGGAGACCGTCTCCGTCTTTTCTGGGGTATCCGCGCTTGACGTACGTCCAGTACAAGACGATGACGGTGATTCTGAGTGTCACATATAAACTTACCAGCATGATTAAGATTTTGCGGGGCAGTGAGGCCTTCATAGCATTTCATCTTCCTTTATCCAAATTATCACCGACGGCAAAAAAGAGCAGTTAATGCAACAATGCAAATCAGCTCCGCAGGAAGGGCACTGCGCTTGCCGTCCGACAAAAAAATCATCAGCGATTTCTTTTTTACATTTATGGCAGATGTTCATAAAAGTGAAGATACAAATTATGTCTGATGTTTGTCAAGAAGCTTTCGTGGATATGTGAGAAGAATATAAATTCTTTATGCTGATAGAAAATATTAGTTCAGGAAGACAAAACCCACTTCCTTTTATATGCTGAAATCAGTTTTACTGACCCAGAACCTAAGAATTTTCTATTACTTTTAAAAATAGTGTGAGCCGCTTTCCTTAATTCAGGTACTTTGTACTTTGGAAGTTTGGAAAAATGTGGACTGGAGTAAAACTTTCCCATATATTCATATTCCGTCGTTATGAGATGGGTATTTAGCAAATGGTAATTACATTCTAATAAAGCATTAATAATGGCAATATTAACATTTATTTCTTCAAAATTTTCTTTATCATCAATGTCTAGCGAAATTTGTAGAGAAGATCTTGTCGCATGTGAATATTCGCATACTATGGACCAAAAAATATAAAATTCCTCGGGAGAAGGTACCTTTATTTTTTTTAAGATAGAGTTTGAAAAATAGATAGTTTCTTCATTCTTCCATTTTTTCATTACAGATGGGTTATCGGAAATAGAGCTGAACTTCGATATCATCAACCACTCAAAAATATTTCTCATCAATGGGCGGGCTGCACCGTAAAGGCCGCAAGAAGATAACCTTAAAGCTGAAAATAAAGAGAAAATATTTTTATGAAATGAAGATAAAAGTAATGCATTAAGCTCTTCATGTCCTTTACGGGCAAATGAGGTGTTTGAAGACCACCATCCGATAAAATGGGATGCAATATTACACTGTATGTCAATCAGTTTTTCAGCACTTGCAATCTGATTTGCGATTCTTTTAGTTATTTCGATAGTATTCTCTTTTACTTTTTTGTCTAAGAATTCAATGGCTGAATTTGTCCTATACATTTTAATAAGCTTTCAAAATGGTTTTGTGGTTTCAACAATCAATATACGAACTTCTATTTTGGGATATCGTCATAACGCAAATAAATCTCTTTTGATAATTTAAACTTCTTTCATCCAATCTTTCCCGCCCAGCATTCGTGCGACGATCATGCTGGAGACGTTATCGCCTATGGCGTTAAGCATTGTGGCCGGAGCGTCAACCAGTGTGCCGATCATGGTAATAATCGGAAAGGATTCCAGCGGTAAACCATAGAACGAAATTATTAGCAGTTCGCCAATCGTTCCGCCGCCGGGGATGCCGCTGACTACAACGCCGGTTAACAGGGCAATGCCCAGAGCGGTCAGAATTGTTTCCGCTCCGGAAAAGGGCATATTAAATATACCGAAAATAAAAGCAATCTTCAAAACGGCGGCAAGACAGGAGCCTTCCATATGTATTGTTGCGCCGATGGGAATAACGACTTCGCTGATATCTCTCGGCACGCCGGTTTTATCGGCAGCTTCCAGATTGGCGGGAATTGTAGCCATGGAGCTTCCAGTAGCCAAGGCAATAAGAGATGGCGGAATAATATTGCGCCAAAACCGGCGCACGCCTTCGTTTCCGGCGGCAATAAAAGCATAGATAGTGAAAGCGATAAAGAAATACAAAATAGCTGTCGGGTAATAAAGAACCATCGCCCTGGCGTAAGAACCCAGCAACTCCGGTCCGAAGACACCGACCAGATAGGCAAAGTATGCGCAAAGACCGATGGGAGCGTAGTACATGATGAAAGAAATAAGTTTCATCATCACATCGCTTCCCGAAGTCAGGAAGTTGGCGAAAGATTTTCCGCGTTCACCTACCGCCGAAGTTGCCAGTCCTGTTAGAATAGCAAAGATAATCAGTGCCAGCATGTTCTTTTTGGATAGTAAATCAGCAAAATCGGAAACAGTAAAAGCCTTCACAATTTGTTCGGAAGCTTTTAAGTGTTCGACATTGACCCCATTGCCTAAATTTACATGAGCGCCTATTGCCGGAGGATAAAGAATAACGCCTATTATCATGACCATCGAAGCGATAAGGCCGGTGATTACAAAAACAAAAATCATGGCCCCCATTATTTTTCCCAGACGCCGGATGTTGGTCATTGACGCAACGGCGGAAGAAATGGAAAAGAAAACCAGAGGCACGATCACGGTAAAGAGGAGATTCAGGAAAATATCGCCGAATGGTTTAAAAACAATAGCATCCTTTTTATAGATGATTCCCAAAAATGAGCCGATGATAATCGAGATAATGAGTATTATCGAAAAACCGTAGGATTTTAAAAATGGCGGTAATTTAATTTTCATATATTCACCCCGTTAGAAAGCTCCGCTGCTTGCAGCGGGGACGATAGTTCTTCCTTTTTCAGAGAATACGGGGTTTAATGCCCCGTGTGAGACTATCCGTTGGAAAGTCGAAGACTTTCTAACGGGGTTCACTCAATCACAAAATTAAAATAAGTATCGGGGTAGGGTTCATTTTTCAGTGTGTAGTGCCACCACTCCATATCATAATTTTTAAAGCCGTGCTTTTCCATAAGTGATTTGAGCAAAAGCCGGTTCATTTTTTGCTGACGACCGATATTTGCATTGGCTATATTGGATAGTTCGTGAAAACAATCAAAGCCGGTTCCCATGTCAATGCTGTTATCTCCGAAGCGCTGCTCCATGGGCATGTAACATTCTGATAATTTCTGACCGGAAATATATTCGGCTTGGGCGGGGGCAGGTAAGGGGACAATGGTCAGATCAACCGTGCTGCCGCGGCTGTGGCCGGATTTGCTGTCAATGTAGCCGTCCCTGAATAAATTTCGTTTATCAATGGTCGGATAGAATTCACGCATCGTTTTGGTATTTTCAATTTCTTTGGCCCAGCGGACAAAATGATTGACTGCGCGCTGCGGGCGGTAACAATCATAAATTTTTAAAGTCAGGGAGTAGGGCACAAGATCTTTCTGAACACCGGCAAGAGCTTGCGCCGCTTCTTTTGAGAGGATACATTTAGGAGCGAGATAACCGTCAACTTTTTCTCCTAAAAAGTTATGGGTTCCGTAATAACGAATATCCATAACAACATCAGGAATTACTTTTTGAATGTCTATAAAGTTTTCCGACATTTTATCAGTACAATCGGTATAAGCGATTTGCGCGAAACTCAAAGAGGCAAGAATCAGCAATACAAATATAATTTTAGATTTCACTATAAGAGCCTTCGTTCAGTTATTTATCCCGGTAATGATAAGCGGCGATGCCGCAGGATCGAGCCAGCCCAGAATTTTAATAATGTCTTCTTCGGAAACAGCTACGCAACCGGCGGAAGTAGTTCCTGCTCCTTTCCAGATATGTAAAAAGATGGCGCTGCCGTTTCCCTTGATTATGGGGTCGGTATTATATTCTATGACAATTCCGTATTTGTAAAGATTGTCGTCGCGTTTCATTATTTCGTATGAAGTTGATCGTGTTTCAGACTTTTTGACCCAGCGATTGTAATCTTCGGCGTTTGGGTCGTCAATCCAGATATCGTCAGCTAAAGCCTGTCGGTAGGGCATTTTTGTTTTTATTGATTCATCATAGCCGAAGGTCATTTTAAGAGGGTAAACACCTGAAGGAGTTCTGCCGTCACCCTCTCTTTTTTCTCCTTCAGGCGCGAACCCTTTTCTTCCGATTACGGCATCAAAAGGTTCAAAGGCTGCCTGCCATTTATTTTCACGTTTTTCCATGGCGTAAACAGTTGTTTTGGTGAGAAAAAGAAAGCTATTGTCTCTGACCAGGATAATTTGAGAAGACTGGCCGATTCTATTTCCCCGGGATATCAAAAAATCTTCGGCATTGAATTTTGCTGCTAAAGGAACAAAAACGCATCCCTGCAGGGATAAAAACGGCAGAAGTATTGAAAATAACAGGATTATTGCTAACGATTTTTTTATCTTCATAGAATCATTAATTCTTTTAAGCTTTGAGCTGTACAATATGGCAAAAATATAAAAAAATCAAGTAATAACGTGGTATCAAGTTATCCTTGACTTTGAATCTTTTTCTGTGATAGCTAAAGCGAATCAAAAATCAGAAGACTTGCTAATCTCATCTATATATCAAGGGAAAGAAATAATGCCGGATCACTTTACATTGATGATTATTCCCAACCGCAAGAGCGGAGTTAAAAAAATATCTATTCCCAAAACTTTTATCCGTAATATTCTTATTGCTTTTGTTGTAATCATTTTAGTAACTCTCTATGTTGTGTATGATTACGCCAGTATCAAAAGAGACCGGGCTGAATTGGCAAGATTAAGAGAACAAACCAAGAAACAATCGCAGCAGTTCCGGGATCTGGCCATGAAAATGGACTCATTTTCAGATCGTATGGAAGAGCTTAGACAAGTTGATAAAAAAATCAGAACTTTGGCATATGAAACAAATCGAGGGAAAAAAATTCCATTGGGTATTGG
>DCVU01000100.1 GCA_002327415.1 Smithella sp. UBA2180 | reverse complement strand
AATAAAGTGGATAATAAACAAGCCCGGGCTAAAAGCCAGAAATCCCTGATGCTGGTATAGCGCCACATTCCCCGATAAATGCCGGAAAACAAAAAAACAATGATCTTCAAAGGAATAATCCAGAGGAGAATTGTTTTTATCTGCTGAATATAAAATGGACTAAGTGAGAATTCAAAGCGAAACAAGTAAGAGATAAAAATGGATAACGCAAATATTAATACATCGCTGAAAATCATCAGATATATTTTGGGGTTTTTTATCGGAAAATACATGTTAATGCGCCACGCCTTCCTTCTTAATCACTTTGAAAAAAGTATTCCATAAAATTTTCAGATCAAAGAAGAAAGATTGATTTTTCAGATAATACTCATCATATTCTACCTTAACGGGAATTGGAATATCGTCCCGGCCATTTATTTGCGCCCACCCCGTGATCCCTGGAACTAACTGATGAATACCTTTTTCCGTCCGCAAAGCAATCAGATCCTCTTGATTGAACAATGCGGGACGTGGACCAACAAAACTCATATCCCCTTTTAAAACACTCCATAATTGCGGCAATTCATCCAGGCTTGTTTTTCTAATAAAGTGGCCTATCGGTGTCAGATACATGTCTGGATCTTTCAATAAGTGAGTCGCAACCGCAGGCGTATCTACCCGCATCGTCTTGAATTTCGGCATCTTAAAAATCTTATTATCCATACCCACGCGGTCAGACCAATATAAAGCAGGCCCCTTGGAAGTCAGCTTGATCAAAACCGCAATCACCAGTAAAGGGAACAAGAAGAACCCTAGTAAAAAAAACGAAATGCAGCAATCAACAATCCTCTTCATTTTATAAACACTACGGTGTTCTTTCGGTTCTTTCCCAAGTCGTTTTTTGTACATTGGTTATGGCCCTAAAAAAGCCTAAAAATAGCGCCAAATTTAAATTGCAAAAATAGAATGGAACGTAAAGGAAAAAAGGAATTCTGGTGTTCTTTATACACATCAACCCAATTAGCGCCAATGAGTAGAAAAAGCATTGTAATTTAAAAAGAAATTTATAAAGCAACTCATCCAAAAGAAAAATGTTCAGAATAAAAAGAAAAATCAGAAAAAATGGACTCAGCCAACGAAATATCCTGTGTGACCAATAAATAAAAGATCGCAAGCCTAAAAATGGGTTTAATAAACCGGCTAAACAAATGACAGCTATATAATGTCCGGCACCATCCCTTACATGGCGATTAAATTCAGTTTCCATTGAAGGGGCCACATCTTCATAAACTTTTGCAGTATCTTCATAAATACTTTTAAAGCCTTTTTCTACGATTTTCATTGATAAAGTAAAATCATCATTAATTGTGCGGCGAGGGAATGGTTCGAATAGATTTTTCCTTATGGCATATATTGCCCCATTCGCACCGGCAATATATCCAATTTTGCTCTCCATAACTTTTAATGCCGTCTCGTATCGCCAATAAATACTTTCACCTTTTCCGCTTATAGTCTCTCCAGGATTTTTGTAAATTAATCTGCCGCTTACACAACCAACATCCTGATCTTCAAAATGTTTTACAAGCCTTTTTAAGGCATCTGCCGAATATTCCGTATTTGCATCCGAAAACACTATTATCTCGCTCTTCACTGATTCTATAGCTTTATTTAACATACCGGATTTGCCGGTCCTTGGAAATTCCAATAAATGAATATTTTCATTAACTGCCGCATATTTTTTCACAATATTATTCGTGCTGTCAGAAGAACCATCAGAAGCTATCCATACATCCAGAAGGTCTTTGGGATAGTCAAGCGCTAAACAATTTTCAATTTTCGCCCCGATAACTTTTTCTTCATTATAGGCGGCAATCAATAAGCTGACATAAGGCCAAGCATTATTCTCCTTTACCTCTGTTTTCTTTTTGGAATAAAAAATGTTGCTCAATAAATATAAAATTATCGGATAGCCGATATATGCATAAAAAATAACTCCGAAGGCAAACCAATATACCACTTTCATTTGTTGATTAACCCTTTTTGAATAGATACTTTGAAAATGTTTTTGCAGATTTTAAAGTCTTTTTTATTTCCTCGGGATTTTTCATCATATGGATAAATTTATAAGCAAGATATTTTGGGTTTAAATAATATTTCTTTCTTGCCGCATCGCAAAAGGCAACCAATTCTTTTGCACTCAATTCCGAAGTGCTGACAACACAATTATGCAATCCATCATACGTCAGCCACTTACTATAGTCTTCTGTCAGTAGATGACCATTATTTTTAGCCCACTCATATGCCGCAGTACCGGGATACACCATCAAAGGGAAAAATTGACATGTATCTGCATTAATATCTTTAGCAAAACTCAATGACTTCATTAATGTTTTTTTTGTTTCGCCTTGATTGCCAGCCATAAAACAAGAATGCAACATTATTTTGGCTCTTTTTGCATCTTCAACAAATTTCTTCATTCTTTCAAAAGAGATACCTTTCTGCACATTTTTAAGTATAGTATTATCAGTGCTTTCAAACCCAATTACAATTAACCTGCATCCCGCTTTCTTCATCATTACCATGGTTTCATAATTAAGATTGGCACGACATTCGACGGTCCATGGAATTTTGATCTGTTTTTCAATCATCAATTCACAAAATCTTTTTGTGTGCTCCGGGTCAAATGAAAAGGTGTCATCATCAATGAGAACTTCTTTGGCCTGAGGAAGCTCTTTTTCTATGTATTGAAACTCTGCAACTATGTTTTCAGGACTTCTTTGCCTTTGTCTTCTGCCAAACATTTGCTCCGGATAGACACAATAATTGCATTTTGCATAGCAACCGCGACTCGTAAATATTGAAACTGTCGGATAACGGCAGTGTGCATAAAAATAATTTTCAATTGTCAGATGTTTTTTGTAAATAGCTGAAATAAATGGAAGAGAGTCAATATCTTCAATATATTCTCGATCAGGAGTAGATATGATTTCTTCATTACTGCGAAATGTTATGCCGCTGACTTTCTCAAGGTTCTCGCGGGTAAACAATCCGGCTGATAGATCAACTAATGTTATATCGTATTCCCGCCGGGCAATAGCATCTATTCTCTCATCAATTTTCAGAGATTCAATGGGCAGCGCGGAAACATGAGGACCAGCCAGAACTACAAAGCTCTGCGGTAACAAATCTTTAATACTGCCAGCAACGTTGATGTCATTATATATACTTGGCGTTGATGTATATACAACAACCATTTCCGGTTGGAAATCCGTTGCTATTTTAAAACACGTTTCCCTTGACAAACCATCAGCGGGTGCGTCAACGAGCTTAACATCATGACCTTCTTTCTCCAACACACCCGTAGCATAGGCATGCCAAATCGGGTAATAGATTGTTCCGCTTTTTGTAACAGCAGGGCTTCTAGAAAATCTAGAGAATCTTGGCAAAAAAGGTGGATTTAGCATTAGTATTTTCATAATTCATTTTGCCGTAAGTGTATCCACAAATTTTGGTTTGTAATCATTATTATTGAGTTTACAAAATTATTTAAAAAATATGCACAGACTATTATCATCATCGCCTGAGCTTCACCCTTTATTTCAGTTAGTAGATAATGTAACATAAAGAAAATAATAAGAATGTACAAGAAATAAATATTTATCGATTCGAAATATTTTTCTTCGTAATGCCATACTCTAGCGTTAAACTACGAGGTTATTGCCTACTCTGCATATCGTTTTAATTTTCAGCAATTGATCAACAAATAAGGCCCTTGTTGCCGGCGTGATAATAACTGTTATTCCAAGAGTTAATACAAAAATGATCGACAAATATATCAGTAGTGTTAATTGTGACAATGAGGAGTTGATAAATAATTTCCCGGAAGCGGCAATTACTATAGCCGCAGCAAGGGGGATCAGTACATCCTGCCAATACCAGCGCCATTTTTCTTTGCACAGCAAACGATGGTGCATCAATGGAATTTCAAATAGCACGTAACCTATATTTAAAAATAGCCAAACACTGGCTGCTCCGACCACGCCATAGTTTGCCGCCATATAGATTATCAACGGAACAAACAGGCTAACGGCCAATAAATTTCTAAAAAATGACAATTTGGTCCAGCCGAATGACCATTGCAATGCATGAGGAAGTTCCATCAGCACGTTAAGGGCTGTACCAAAAATGAGGATACTCACCAGCAAGTGTGATTTTTCAGCAGCCACCGGATTTTGCGTCCAAATCAAGATGATTTCATAAGAATACAGAGCAACAACAATACAAACGGGTAATATTAAAACAGCCATAAATTGACAGCCTTTATGATAGAGTTGCCTTAAACTTTCCTGCTCGTTGAGAGATACCAGTTGTGTGAATCGGGGATAAATACCGAAAAACATTGTCCCGCTCAACCTCAGCGGGCTCATGGCAATTAAGCTAGCCAGCGCGTAATAACCGAACATTTCCAGCGGAAGCATTTTACTTAAGATCAATTTATCCATTTGAGTAAGAATTATTCCCAAGATAGTGGTGCCGCCAATCCCAGCGGCAAACCTCCAAATTCCAAGGAGAAGCTGTTTTTGAAAAACAGGTCTGCTTCCACTTTTCGGGAGCTTACGCCAGAAAAAAGTCATTAGAAGAAAAGTATGGACAACACTGACAAATATCTGCCATAAAAAAAATGTCTGGATGGAGGGAGAAATCATCCATAAAACAAAAACGGCTCCAGCGCCACGTAAAGTGCTTATACCTATATTGATTATGTTCAGCAAAACCTGTTGTTGTAGCCCGATCAACCCTCCTAAATAGAATCCGACCGGCCATTGCAGAGCCAGGGCAAAACCCATGATCAACAGGGCCTGTTCAATAGTGTGTATGGAGAGAGCACTCGCCCTAACCCAATAATTGGCAATAAAAGGAGCTAACGCAATAATCAGGATACCTATAAGGAGAGTTACGCACCAGCAAATAATTTCCATAGAACGCGCTAAATTACGTACTTCCTGCTCTTTATCTGGAAGTACGGAGAGACGAGCCATTTCACGGCTCAAGGTGCCGCTTAGCCCCATATCTAAAACGCCGGAAAGCACTTGCAATGAAGCATAAATACCGACCAAGCCGTATGATTCTACCCCCATAAATTTGATGTACAGGGGTACAAACACCAATGCCAAGAGCATCTGCGAAACATTTCCGGCTAAATTTGCGCTAATATTTTGTTTGAGCAGGCTCATAATTAAATTATTGCAAAACTTTTCTATTCGTCATTTCTGGCGCAAAGCCCTGTTACACTTGCGTAATTGGAGCCTCACTGCCATTTATTTTTCTGTGTTTTCCAGTAATCGCGAAATGTCAATACTCGTTCTTTCTGCTCTGAAGAAAAGAGAAAAGGCTCAATGTCCCTGGACAGAAAATTCAAATCGAGTTCCTGTAGTCTGTCATCAAATAGTTTTAAAAATTGCTTTTGATCGATATCCATACATTTGGCAATGTAGCTAAAATCCGGTTCGGCCAATCCCATTAAGTAAGATACATCAAAAAGGTCTCGACCTTTTTCACGTTTCCGTTCCAAAACAGTCATCATTTTTTGAGCAAGCAGCACTGCTGCTGGTGCCGTGCAAATTTGCCGATATAAAGCAAATCTATTGATTATATAGCGCTGCGGCTCGTAATTTTTTTCCTTGGCCTCGGTGTCGATGCGTATCATAATTTTTCTCGAGCTTTCAGGGCTAATGCCTGATCGATAGAGGATGTCAGGAAATTTTATATAACAATGGTATGCGCCGCGCTCGACAAAACGATATTCAATCACAAAGCCTTTCTTAGTCATATCCTTACAAGCGGTTTTCAACAATGTTTCGAATTCACCAAAAGATAAACCGAAATTGTCAAAATCCAGATCTTCTGAAAAGCGTTGATTTTGGTAGAGAATGCGAATGGCCGTGCCGCCGATGAAGCTTAGCGCAGCCGATGCCTTCTCCTTAAATATTGAGTCCAATATCTCATGCTGTAAATATTCCACAAGAACGCCCTGAGGATTTTTCCGGCGTAAGGGTAACGGGAAATAATCGGAAAGTTGATCTATTGTAAGCATCGTAAAGCCCAAACTTTCATTTTCTTTACGCCAAAAGCTGAAAAATATTTAAGAAATTTATCCGCATTTAACTTTTCTTTGATCATATCCATGTTGAATCGGACATTATCAAAGTCCGCTTCGTTTCTGATTTTGGATAGATTTAAATAAAGGTAGTCCAATAAAGCTTTCTCCGGCTCAGCCAACAGATAATGACCGTGTTCTGTTTTTATTTCCGTATATCCCCAGAAAAGTTCTGGTTTGATATGCCGATACAGGAATGTGCCAAAGGCATTGGTAAATTTTCTGTTGATTCGTGCGGTCAGACTGACATATGCATAGACCATTTCAGGTATAAAACCATGCCAAGACAGTGCACTTTCAAGGCTTAGATAGCTCGGCTCGTAAAGAAATGACGCGATTTCTTCGCCTTTAATTTTTTCTTTGTCCTTCGCAAAGGCATACATTCCATTTTTTAAACGCAGCAAATTACCTTTCTTAACCCACAAACTAATCTGATAATCGAAAAGTTTTTGCCCATCCAGCAAATGATCCCCCCGTGAAAAATAGGGGGCTTGAATAGTTTTCAATAAATCTTCATATTTCATATTCTTATTATAATTAATAATATAATGAAATGTCAATAGTCTATTGTAATGAAGAAGATTTTTCTACGATTATCCCTGCCTTTAACCTGTTTGCCGCTGATCGGCTGGTTGTGATCTTTGCAATACTCCTCTATTCTATTCGTCATTTCGGGAGTAGAACCGGGTTTCGGTCTGATCGGGGATCAGACCATACAATATTCCCCAGTGGAGTAGGATATCGACGCTGGAATGGCAAAAGAGGAGATAATTCATGTTATCGCATTAAACTTTTTACGCTGTACCATAATTGACCGGCGATTTCTTTTAAGGCAAGAGAAGTTTTATAAAGCTCTTCTGACTGCGGCATGTACCGGATAACAACGTTTCCCCCGGGCGATGAATATAAGTAATGAGCAGGCAGCGGCACTACATTAGTAAAATATTTTTTGAATTCTCTTTCACTTCTCTTCATATGGAAAGCCGAAGTGACAAGGCCAATATTGACATTCTTATTGGCAAACATTTTATTTATCTCGATGGCATTCTGCGCGGTATTTTTTGAATTGGGCTCCATCTTGATTTTTTCTTTGGGAACGCCTAATTTCTCCGCCAGTCTTGCCATTACTTCCGCTTGTGATATTTTATCATTCCCCTTGCCGGAACAAACAAAATACTTCGCGCCGGTTTTATTATAAATCACAACAGCATGAAGCAGCCGGAGAGATTCTATTCCTGTATTAAAAGTATTTTTTAAGGCATTGATATCTTTCGTGCCGCAACCTAATACAACGATCGTATCAACGTTTTTACCTCCGGCAGTCGGGTTGTTAATATAGTCTTTTTCTAAATAGTAACAAAGGTGATTGGCCACGGGAGCGATGCTTGCGCCATAAATTAAAACAATAGACAGCAACAAAATCAATGCGCCATTTCTTTTCTTGCAGTTAATAAAGAAAAGCACGAGAGATATTAAGAGCAAAACAAATACAATAAAAAGGGGATCGAGAAATCCTTTGCAAACAGTATAAACTTCTTCCATCAATTTATTCGCCTCCTTGGTTCAATGTATTTAAGTAGAGCGCGATTTCCAAGAGAGAGCTTTGCACAACTCCCTTAATCGTCATACATATAATCCCGCACATAAATATTTATTGACCCCACAAAGTCGACAACGGAGCCGCCCACAGGTGATCACCCAGTGGCAAGGTTTCTGTGCCATCGTAAAGCAAAACCCCCATCTTGAACTGACCGCCAGCCACGCTTGCCAGTTTTTTCAGGCCGTGCAAATCGCCGGCTTTGACTGTGGCAGAGGCTTTTATCTCGACGCCAATCAGTTGTCCGGCAGCATTTTCGATCACCACATCCACTTCAAACAAGTCGACATCGCGATAGTAGAGTATCCGATAGTCATCCGCAGCCGTTGTGATATGCTTGAGCAGCTCACTATAAGCAAAGGTCTCGAGCACATTGCCAAATCGACTGCGATCTTGCTGCACTTCGGCGGGATCAAGATCAAGCAAGGTGGCCAACAGACCGGCATCGATAAACTGCAGCTTGGGTGTTTTGACAACACGCTTGAGCCGGTTCCTGGCCCAAACCTCAACACGCTTGAGCAAGTACATCTGCTCGAACACCCCGATGTAACGGGCTGCCGTCTTGCTGTCCATCCCCACTTGGCCACCCAGTTGGGTGTAATTGCACATTTGGCCCGATACCTGGGCCAGGCTGCGCAAAAAACGGGGTAACTGGTCGATTTTGTCGATACTGGCCACATCACGAACATCGCGCTGAATAATGGCATCAATATACTGACGTATCCACACGGTACGCCTGCGCGCATTCGTGCGGGAAATCGCTTCAGGGTAGCCACCTCTCAAAACAGCTTCGACCAACGCCGCCCCCACTACTGGCATGGCGACATTGAGCAGCCTGCCAGCAAACGCCGCATCAATCCAATTTGCAGTGTTACCGCACAGCTCGCTTTGCGACAACGGCAGCAAAGTGAGCGTCTCCATTCGACCAGCCAAAG
The DNA here is from genome assembly GCA_002327415.1 of Smithella sp. UBA2180. Taxonomy (GTDB): domain Bacteria; phylum Desulfobacterota; class Syntrophia; order Syntrophales; family Smithellaceae; genus Smithella. The sequence continues at coordinate 488 of DCVU01000100.1, read as the reverse complement.
AATCCGCTGCGGCAGGCAATGCCATCAAATTGGCCGATCCAGTCAGTAAGAACCGACCAGGACGCCTATCTTCATCAATACTCTTCTTGATTGCCAGCAAGAGTTGGGGCGCACGCTGGATTTCATCAATGATAGCTCGATCCAGGCTTCGAACCATCCCGACCGGATCTGCCCTGGCGGATAATAGCGTCAACTCATCATCCAGCGTGAGATAGCGCATTCCTTGCGTTGCCATCTGTCGCACTAAGGTTGTTTTACCTGCCTGGCGCGGACCTGCTACCAGAACAACGGGCGTGTCGGCCAGCGCTTCTACGATACGCGCTTTAATCAAGCGCGAGTATAAAATGGTTGATTTCATGAGGACATCATAGCGTAAAATATGGAATCTATCAACGTAAATTACGGAATATAGACCACGATATTATGGAATATGGCCGAGCAGAAGCGACGGGAATGACAATATTGTTGGCTTTATGCCGTTGTGCAAA
>DCVU01000184.1 GCA_002327415.1 Smithella sp. UBA2180 | reverse complement strand
CTTTTTACGAGGTCGTCAAAATTTACAACGAAAAAAATGTGCCTTATGATGAGGGCGTGGGAATATTCGCCGGAATCTTTATTAAACATTTTCCTTTGCTTCCGATGGAGGATGAAATATATCTTCACGATCAAGACCAGTTTGAAAACTTCAGGGAAAGGATATTCTCGTTTGCGAAATCAGGTATAAAGTAATATCATTTTAAATCAAAGATGATATCGAGGCGGCAAGGAGGCGTATTTGAAGATACGTTGAGTAATCTGACGAATATGCCAACAAAGATAGCGCTTTTATTTAGAATGATATAGGCTAAATTTCATCTTGACAGGCAATAATTCGCTGTGCTACGAGTTCTCACACTGGAAAAATAAGCGAGCTGAGAATGTTCAAAAAGATTTCTAAAAATAACTGGTGGTGGTGGCAGGTTTTAAATATCTGCCCATAAGCTTCGAAAAAAGAGAATGGGCAGGGAAGATCCTTCCCATGATTCTAAAAAATACAGCGCCATGGGAATATAATCCCGTGGCGTTTTTNNAATACTTATTTAAGGAGAAAAAATATGGAACAGGTAAAAGTAGTACTGCAAGACCGCGAAATACCCCAAAAGTGGTATAATATTATGGCGGATTTGCCCACACCGATGAAACCGCCCCTGCATCCCGGTACCGGCCAGCCGGTAACCCCCAAAGATCTAGAGGCAATTTTTCCGATGAACATCATCGAACAAGAAGCCTCAAACAAGCGCTGGATAAAAATTCCCGACGAAGTCCTACAAAAATATTTGCTGTGGCGGCCATCTCCTCTTTATAGAGCTTATAATTTTGAAAAACTGCTCAATTGTCCCGTTAAAATTTATTACAAAAATGAAGGCGTCAGCCCGGCAGGTTCACACAAACCCAACGCCGCTATTCCCATGGCATATTTCAATAAAGTGGCCGGAACAAAAAGAATGGTTACGGAAACCGGCGCCGGACAATGGGGCAGCGCATTATCAATGGCCACACAAATGTTCGGTTTGGAATGCCGCGTTTATATGGTCAAAATCAGTTATGAACAAAAACCTTACCGGCGCTTGATGATGAATACCTGGGGCGCGGAATGTATTCCCAGCCCCAGTAATTTAACTAATGCAGGAAGAAATGTCCTGGCAGAACATCCTGATTCTCCCGGTTCTCTGGGAATCGCCATCAGCGAAGCTATTGAAGAAGCTGTAACGACCCCGGGTTCGCGATACGGTTTAGGCAGTGTATTGAATCATGTATTGCTTTATCAGACAATAATCGGTCTGGAAGCTCAAAAACAAATGCAGAAAATCGGAGTATATCCCGATGTGGTTATGGGATGTTGCGGCGGCGGCAGTAATTTTGCAGGTATCGCTCTTCCTTATGTCTGTGACAAGATTCACGGGAAAGATGTGAAGATAGTGGGCGCCGAACCATCTTCCTGTCCCAGTATGACCAAAGGGCCGTTTGCCTATGACTTTGGTGATCTGGCTAGAACAACTCCGCTACTGCCCATGTATACACTGGGTCATGATTATGTCCCCGCGCCAATTCACGCGGGTGGTTTGCGGTACCATGGCATGGCACCGATTGTCAGCCATTTAGTACACGAAAACATTATTGAAGCCAGAGCTTATGATCAGCTAAAAACTTTTGATGCCGGCGTCAAATGGGCACGTACAGAAGGATTTATCCCTGCGCCGGAGACGAACCATGTTCTGGCGGCAGTCGTTGATGAAGCTATGCGCGCCAAACAGGAAGGTAAGGAAAAGACCATTCTCTTTAACTGGAGTGGTCATGGTTTGGTTGATTTGGCCGCTTATGATGCCTATTTGTCAGGGAAACTAGAAGCTTATGAATTGCCGGATCATGAAATTGATCGTGCGTTGAACGCTATTAAGGATTTCCCCAAACCTTAAAAAATATTCAACATATTAAACAGGAAAGGCCGTTAAGAAATTTTCTTGACGGTTTTTCTTTTTTTAGTCAAGCTGACCTGCAATGAAAACAGAGCACGACCATAAATTAACCCGTTGCCCGAAACTCGGCGACGAAATGACTTTTGCTTACTGTTTACGGGAATCCATTGATCTGCCCTGTTCGCGTATTGTACGGTGCTGGTCTTCTTGCTTTGACATAGCCGCTTTTTTAAAAGAAATTTTGCAGTCCCGACAATGGGATAAATTCAACAATTTTCAGCAAAACGATAAAGTTACAAGCCTCATCGAACTAATTGAAGCGGCAAAGGCAAAAAATGAAAAATTTCAATAATTCGATATATATACTTTGATTCACACCGATTATTGAGACAATTAAAAATTGGCTTATACAGTTTCAAAATAAATTAATTTTCTGCTTCCAAAAACTTTTTTATTTTTTCTAACTGTTTGGGCCGGCTGCAAATCCTTATGAAAACCAGTATGGTGTCCCCCAGATTTCCATTCGTGCACCCTATCTTGCTTTCGCCATTCACATCGACACCTAGTGCCATGTAATCACTGCATAGACCTTGGAACTGTATCCGTTTGCTTGCCTTCTCGTGACTTTGGGATTACCTCCCTAACCCTTCAAGGGCATTTCTTTAAATCGAGATGGTAGACTAAGGCTCCACCCGAGCCGGCATCCGCGGTGTCCAAAGACGCCATTGCCGCCCCGCCGGTTCGCAAGTCGCCATTGAGGCTGAGTGTGATGTTGACGTTGAGCACGGCGGCGGCACCACACCCTACCCGTTTCATTTGTCCCGCACCGATGTTTTCTGTAAACAAATAATCGTTTTCATGCGGACCTTTTATTTTGCGTTTGAAAACGCGCCCGTGTTTGTTGTCTTGTGGTCCCAAAAAATATTGAACGTCGAGTTGGGTTTCTTGTTTCGCGGCGACCTTTGCAAAGCCCCGGTAATCGACCTTGTAAACACCGATAGAATAGTTCGCGGGCAAATTTAGCGGGGCAGAAATGCGGCAAACTTTTCTTTGGGTTTTGCTGCTTTCGACGGTGAACTGGTCAAACAGAATGCTCAAGGTTGTGCCATCGGGGGACATGACGATCGAGTAGCTTCCCTCGGGACACCCGTTGGTTTCTTGGGCCCACACCGGCAAGCTGAGAAGGAAGGCACACGCGAAAATGCTTATTGTCATCGACTTCATTGTATTTGCTCCTCAAAATGGGGCGGAGAGGGAGCCCCGTCTCCGCCCCGTCATCGGCTATCTACACTGGCGCCATTGCAGTTGGTAGATGATTCCCGCATTGACATCTTCGGAGTCGATCGAGGACATGGCTTCCCTGTTCCCAGCCGTTTGCACTCTCAAGCTCGAGTTGGTTCGCAGGTTAACGTCCGCGCCACAACCCGACCAAACAATCGACTCAACGGCGAGCTTATTGTTGATCAAATAATCTTCAGCAAGGGGCCCGCGAAACACTCTTTTGAATGAAGGGCCTCGAGTGCCGGCGAAGAAGTATTCGACATTGAACTGCGAAGTTGCCGATCGCGGAAGCTGATTGAAGCCACGAAAGTCGATTTTCAGTACCGATACGCTCATACCTTGGGGCACATGCACGGGGATGGCGACGTTGCAGCTCTTGCGGTCAAAGCTTTTGCCGGTTTCGCCACCGACAGCCACTTGGTATTGGTCGAATAACAAACTCAAAGATTTTGCATCCGGACTCAATGTGACGGATACAGTGCCGGCCGGACAGCCCGTTCCCCCGTAACCGGGCTCACCCAGGGAAATGTCATCGGCAAAAACCGGTGCGCAGAGCAAAATTGTGGAAAATACGCTAAACAGTAGAATGGTTCTTTTCGAAACAGTTGCCTTAAAAAAATTCTTCATCGTAGTGCCTCCTTAAATAGGTAATCTTTTTCTGTCAATGATTGCTCCCGATGGAGAGAGTAATATTATTCCCCATCACCATTTCATGATCTTCGTGACCTTAACCCTCCACAATGCTTATCGTTTGCAAATGGCATGCCAACAGCCGAAGAAAAATCAGAAGTTTAGAATATTACTTTGATAACATGAGATTAGGTTCATAGCGGAGAACAGCAGAAACGTATGAAATGGATCCGTTTGGCCTCCACATATGGTGGAACCTCAACATATTGAGGGATACGGAGAAGGGAAGGAACAATCTAATCCGGCTCTTTTGTCCCCGGACGGAATATCCCGAACTTAGTGAATATAGCTTGAAATAAAGTATGCCGTTAAAAATTATCAGATCTTCCTTCAGGAAGACATAATCACCGCAGAGGTGACCCTTTCAGCACTACACAATTTCAAGTATTACCTAATCCAGAAGTTAACCTGCAATCTATTGATCGCGCGCAGGGCTCTCTATCGGTTCACGGTGCCATTACTGGATACCTGATCGCCGGAATTCCGCTTTCTCTATGAACTCAGGAATGTTCTTGTAAACCGAGTGGTACCCGTAGCCTCCATGAAGGAGTTCGTCGATTGATATTGATATATAATTGAATTATTCTTAAATTGATAAGAACTTGCTTTTAGTTGAAAAAGCTGATCACCTTTTGACGGTATTACCTGTAAAACAGACATTTCCCCTAGAATTCAGACAAACTTATCCAGCGCGTCTTAAATGATTGTTGAAAAAATCACAAAACGTTATGACTGAATATAATCATCCCAGGAATATTCCGGGTCGCCGTAGATCTGTCAGGGTGTTCGTTCTGGGGATACGTTTCGGTCCTTGCGGACTTCCGCAACATGTCCCCGCCAAAGGCAACGGCGTATTCGCGGTTTGGCGGGTCATGGATCTTTGGCGGCGGCCTTGATCGGACAAGCCAGAGACCCAGATGCGTGAGGATATCCCGGATGACCTGCGCGTCTTCGATAAAGCTGATGATGCGCATGACGCCCTGACATTTCGGACAGATCAGAGGATCAACCTGATATATTTTCTGAATCAAACGCGCCCAATTCTTCCTGAGTGTTTTTGAATTTCCATCCGGTTCGAAAATGCAAGGAATGGCATCGTCCGCTCCCGCCTCTTTCCTTTTTCCGCGCGAGACGTTGCTGTAATAGCCGTAGTATCTGACCATCTGCTCGCCCCTGTTCGGGATATGCTAACACATGGCCGCCAGCCAGTCCATTGCGGGGAAGTTCTTGCTTGTCCTGCCATCTTTTGCAGTGTAGAGGACCGTACCTTTCTGTTCCAGATACCGCATGCGTTCCTGAGAAAACGACGCCCGAATGATATAACGCGCCAGATTTTCCATGGCGCTTTCATCTTTCGGTAAGATTCGGCTGCCGCCAGAAGCCATACTGCCGTGAGAAACGGTCGTCATATTTCTGCATAAAGGTTTCACAATAATCCTCAACGCAGTGGTAATAATCTGAATCTTGCGGTCGGTGTGCCTGGTAAATGGCTGAGGGCAATGCCATATCTACCTCACTGGACATGATAAATTAACTGCGAAGGAATGATTTATAGTAGAACGAACGTTCTATTGTCAAGCGGGAAATACGGGGCCTAATTCAGATTGACAGGGAAAGAATAAGTTAATAAATAAACAAATCAAGAAGCGGCAAAGGCAAAAAAATGAAAAATTTAGATTTATTCAATCAGGACGGCCCGGGGAACGCAAAAGATTCGGCGCCGCTTGCCGAAAGAATGAGGCCGCAAAATATTTCTGAATACATCGGCCAGCGGCATCTTCTGTCAGAGGGCTGTCTGCTCAAACGCGCCATCGAAGAAGATAAACTTTTTTCCATGATTTTCTGGGGGCCGCCGGGCTCGGGCAAAACCACTTTGGCCAGAATCTTAGCCCGTGAAACCAAATCAAATTTTGTCAGTTTTTCTGCCGTTCTTTCCGGCGTAAAAGAAATTCGCGCGGTCATTGATGAAGCCAGAGAACTGCTGGAAAGAAAAAAAATGAAAATGATTCTCTTTGTTGACGAAATTCACCGTTTCAACAAAGCACAGCAGGACGCTTTTTTACCGCATGTGGAAAGCGGTTTGATTACGTTGATTGGCGCGACTACGGAAAATCCTTCTTTTGAAGTAATTGCACCTCTTTTATCGCGAACAAGGGTTTTAATTTTAAAGCCATTTTCCGAAGAAGATCTACTGGCTATTCTCGAGAATGCTTTGAAAGATAAACAGCGAGGGTTCGGACAAATTTCTATAAAAATCGAATCTGATGTTCTTAATTATATCGTAGGTTTGGCTGACGGCGATGCCCGCAATGCGTTGAATAATCTGGAAGCTATCGTATCTATGGTGCAAAATCTTCCGGAAGATAAAAGGGTGGTCTCTCTGAAATTCGCCCAGGAAGCCCTGCTGAAGAAATCGCTTTTATATGACAAAGACGGTGAAGAGCATTATAATTTAATTTCGGCTTTGCACAAAAGCTTGCGCGGCAGTGATCCTGACGCCGCGCTGTACTGGCTGGGGCGAATGCTTGCCGCCGGAGAAGATCCTCTTTACATTGCAAGGCGCATGGTGCGCTTCGCATCGGAAGACATCGGCAACGCCGATCCGCAGGCCCTGGTTATTGCTATGGCCGCTCAGCAGGCTTTTCATTTTATCGGTCTGCCGGAAGGAGAATTGGCTTTGGCTCAGGCGGCCGTTTATCTGGCAACAGCGCCCAAAAGCAATTCGCTTTATGTTGGTTACGGTAAAGTTAAAGAAATTATTAATACAAAAGGATATTTGCCCGTGCCTCTGCATATTCGCAATGCACCGACAAAATTAATGAAAGAGCTTGACTACGGTAAAGACTACAAATACGCCCACGATTACCCCGACGCTTACGTACAGCAGGAATACCTGCCGGATGAAATTAAGGGGCAGATATTTTACCAACCTAAAGACACCGGATTTGAGAAAACTATCAAGGAAAGATTAAAATACTGGCGGAGCAAGAAAAAAGATGCAGACAAGAAATAAATTTCAGAGAGTGTCAAATCCCGCTCCGCTTCGGGGATAGTTCGACTTGCGCTTCGAGCTTCACTACGTTCGCTCTTAGCGGGTCTCATTAAAAGGAAAGGGAGGCTTGGTTAGGGCCTCCCTGAGGAATGAAGAGAGAAGGTTTAACACCTTCTTGGTTATTTTGTTGCCGGCCAATCATACCCGTTATTTTTAGTCGACAATAAATTAACTTGCTCTTATTTAAAGCATTTATCGTACCATAAATGGCATTATCACTGTAACAATTTAATATTATTGATAAATAATTTATTATAGTGCCAATAGTAATGTATAAACCTTTTATGTTGGCGGCAATAAATGTCGAAAAGCATATCTGCTTATTTTAAATAATGCAATAAATACATATGGTTATTTATAAGTTGCAACTTTTGCCACTTTTTCGACGAAAATGTCGGGGCTTGAGGGATTAGCCGTTGACTTTTTCCTTAAATAGCTTAAAGTTACTAACAAAATAAGATTATCAGGGTAAAAATGATTTTTTTTAGAAAAAAAGATTTGATTGTTCGCCGCAAAGCTCACAATTACAATGATCCGTTTCTCCAGCCTTTAGCTGTAGCTATTGTCAGCGCTATTTTTGTAGCCTTGATTCTTACTACAGGATTTCTGGAAATCCAACGAAGTGAAAATAATCTCATAGCATTTATGGAAGATCAGGCCCTGAGCACCATCGGCGTGCTGCAGCGTTTAACTGAAGAAAATTTAAAAAGTATAATTGCCACACCTGAAAAAAAAGCTTCCAATATAAAGAATGCCAGCCAGGACGAAGCTTCTTATTCCAAAAAATGGGTAATCGAAGCAATAACAAAAATGGCTTTGGCCCTGGATGAGCAATGGAAAAAGGGTAAAACAAACAACGATTACCTGCATAAATTTGCTGTTGATAACAATTTTTTTTACATCGGTTTATTAAACGCTCAGGGAAATGCGGTTCATCAAAGCAATGCTTTACAAACAAACATGCTGGATTCAAGCGATCTTTTTAAAAATGGCAAAAAATTAACTACTTTGGAACTATTAGAGAAAATACGGGAAAAGCAGAAAATAGGTTTTATAGGTTTAAGGCGTAAGGATAACAGCGGCACAGTGGTAATAAATCTGGACAAAGCCGGATTAATTTACTGGAGTTTGAAAGTAGCCGGAGAAAAAGGAATGAACAAAATAGGCGAAGGCCACGGCATCGTCTACATGCAAATCATCAATGATCAAAACAAACTGCTTAGTAGCGTCGGCCAGTTTGCCCCCGGTTTAAGCAGAAACGATTTCAAACTTGAAGAAATTTTAGCCGGCAAGATAAAAATTGCCAGCAGGAAAATTAATTACGCTGACCATAAAATTTTGGATTTAGTGGCACCCTTGTTTGTAGACAAAAAAATTGTCGGTATCGTGAGAATCGGCCTTGATCGCAGTTCTATGGATAAAAGTATTGCCGAAAACCGTCAACATATCTTTGTCTTCATGTTTTTTATCGTCGCCATCGCTTTGCTTTCCATGTGGCTGCTTTATCATGATCAGAACCAGCATCTGGCCGGCATTGTTGAAATGGAAAGGCAACTGGAAAAAGCGGAAAGGCTTTCTTCTTTAGGACAACTGGCAGCCGGAGTGGCGCATGAAATTCGCAACCCTTTAAACGCCATCAGCATAGCAGCTCAAAGGCTTAAGCGTGATTTTGTTCCTTCCGACCCCCCAAAAGAGGCTGATTTCCAAAATCTTTCCGGAGTTATCAAAGATGAAATCAAGCGTCTAAACGGAATAATTGAAGAGTTCCTGACCTTTTCCAAAAGCCGCCGGCTGGATTTCTCTAAATTCTCCATCACGGAAGTGCTGCAAAAAATAGTCACCCTTATCCGTGAGGAAGCGTCAACCCATGGCATTACCATTGAAACAACATGGCGGGAAGATCCGGCTTTGATTTCCATGGATGTCAATAAACTTCAGCAGGCATTTCTCAACTTGATCAAAAATGCCATGGAATCGATAACAGAGGCAGAAGGAAAAATTACCATTACAGTGGATAAGCATGGAAAGAATTATATTATCACCAGAATTTCCGATACCGGCTGCGGCATGACAGCAGAAGAAATCGAAAAGATTTTCAGTCCTGAATATACAACTAAAGAAAAGGGCGTAGGATTAGGTATACCTTTGGCTTTTGAAATCATCCGCGGTCATGGAGGAGATATACAGGTTATCAGCAGAAAAGGTAAAGGAACCATATTTGAAGTTATTTTGCCTCGTGAAAGATTCAATGAAACACCCTCAAGAGATAAGGACTAAAAATTCATGCAAAAGCTGAGTATTCTTGTTGTCGATGACGGTCAATCCCAAAGAGAAATGCTGCGCGATTTTTTGCGTTCTGAAGGCCATACCGTGATGGAAGCGGAAGAAGGAGAAAAAGTGCTTAAAACAGTCCGGGGTGGTCACTTTGATTTAATTCTTCTGGACTACAAGATGCCCGGAATGGACGGTCTGCAGGTTCTCAAAGAAGTAAAACACATCAATCCGGAAATAGACGTGATTATAATAACCGCTTACGGAACAATCGAAACGGCGGTTGAAGCCTTAAAAGCAGGCGCAATTGATTATATAACAAAACCTGTCGAACTGGATGAATTAATAATTCTGGTCAACAGGATAGCGGAAAGAAGACAGCTGATTCAGGAGAACAAGCTTTTAAAGGAAGATTTGAGCAAACGCGGCGTCACCGCGGATAAAATTATCTTCAATAGCCAGCGCATGGCTGAACTGATCAATCTGGCGGGACGTGTGGCCGCAAGCAAAGCATCCGTTTTGATTCAGGGAGAAAGTGGAACCGGAAAAGAATTACTGGCACGATTGATTCATCAATTGAGCCCCCGGGCGCACAAGTCAATAGTTGTCGTCAATTGCGGGACCCTGCATGAAAATTTACTGGAGAGCGAATTATTCGGCCACGAGAAAGGCTCTTTTACCGGCGCGTCTTCGCGCAGAATCGGCCGATTCGAAGAAGCCGATGGCGGGACGCTTTTTCTCGATGAAATAGGAGAGTTAAGTCCGACCATACAGGTTAAACTTTTGCGTTTTTTGCAGGAACGGGAATTCCAACGTCTGGGCAGCAATGTTAATCTACAGGTCGACGTCAGAATTATCAGCGCAACCAATCGCGATCTGGAAGAGCAGGTTAAAGAAGGAACGTTTCGCGAAGATCTCTTTTATCGTCTGAAAGTTGTAACCATGTCTCTGCCGCCCCTGAGAGAAAGAAAAGAAGATTTAAGTCTCTTGATCAACCATTTTATTGACAAATTTGCCGCGGAAAACGGAAAAAATATTCGGGGACTAACTGCTCAGGCGCGTGACGTTCTTTTAAAATACGATTATCCGGGAAACGTTCGTGAGCTGGTCAACATCATTGAAAGGGCCGTCGTAATAGCGCGCAATCAATATATTACAACAGATGATTTACCATTCAAATCGGTACTGCCCGCTGATGATTCCGAGAAGAAAGCCTCCGGCGTTTTGCGCGATTCGGTTGATGAATTAGAAAAAAAATTAATTATCGAGGCTATGGAAAAGACACAGGATAATCAGACAAAAGCCGCTGATCTTTTAGGAATATCCGAACGCATGTTGCGCTACAAGCTGAAGAAATACGGACTGAAACATTGAGATGGCTGTTAACCGGGAGCGCATTCCCGCAAGGGAGGCGCCATAATGAATGATCACATTCCTTTTGATAATCAAAGAAACAGGCGTTGATTATCATGCAGGAGTTGTTCAGTTTCCTGTTGTAGTTGATGGCGAACCGCTATTTAATATGAGCTACCAACATGACCTGATAATTGAGGATGCGGACAAAATCAAGCTTATAGGTTCAATTAAAACATCAAGCAAGGATCGGCTTGATGAAATATTCATCGACAAATTTCTTTATACAAAACTAACGGGAACCTCCATGAGTATTTTGTTCTCTAAAGTTTAGCTAATGTTTACAGGTTGAAAATTGATCAAACATTTTATGTAAAAAAACACTTTGTTAAGCAAAATTCAAGGCTATTCAACGGCTATTATATCCTTGACATACAAGAGGGTGCTTTTTATACTCCAACAGTTGATTTCGGCATTTATAAAGTTGTCAATTGTTGTTACATTTTGAAGTGGTTAGAAATTATGGCCGCCAGACTGTTAAAATATATTTTGGAAAAGAAAGGGAATAACATATGTCTATAATGAGCTGGAGCAAANNGATGAGATAATTGCCGATAAATCAATAACAGCCCTGATTATTACCTCTAATGACGAGAAGAATTTTTCTCAGGGCGTAGATGTTGGGTGGATCATGGAAAAAATGCAGAAAAATGAACATCAACCGGTCAGAGATTTTATCAACGGTATGGATAATGTTTTTAAAACACTGCTTCTTTATCCGGTGCCGGTGATTGCAGCGATTAACGGTCATGCTTTCGGCAATGGTTCGATATTATCCTGTGCCTGTGATTTTCGCTTCATGCGGTCGGACCGCGGATTCTTTTGCTTTCCGGAAGTGAATATAGGCATTCCTTTCAGATGGGGTATGAATGCTTTTATGAAGAAAGCCATTCCTTTACACATATTATCACAAATGGAGTTTACCGGAAATCGTTACACCGCACCGGAACTGGAAAAGCTCAATATTATTGTAAAAGCTTGCGCCAATCAGGAAGATCTTATGGCGCAGGCGTTATCTTTTTCCAAGACACTCCAGAAAAAGCGGGGGATTTTCGGTAAAATAAAAGAAAGACTGTATAGCGATATCGTTAAAGTATTAGACTCCGATCATATGCCGCCGTCAGCGAGTATCGATGTTCTGATGGTTGCTTGATATGTGACATTAAAAAATTATCACTTGATGAAATTAATGAGGTAGAAAAAAATAAAAACGGCCATTACCGAAATGTTCGGAATCAAATATCCCATTATATGCGGAGCGATGATGTGGCTTTGCAAACCAAAACTTTGTGCTGCCATATCCAATGCGGGCGGCATGGGAAACCTGACCGCCGGAAACTATTCGACCGAAAACGAATTTCGTGATGCCATTGTGTTAACAAGGAAGCTTACAGACAAACCTTTTATGGTAAATGTAACAATTCTACCATCGGTGCACATCACACCTGAGCATCACAAAATGTTCCTGCGTGTTTGTGTTGAGGAAAAGGGCGGTGGTTTGGAAAAACTTATTCCGCTAATTGCCGGAGGAAAAATAAAAGCGGCATGGGAATCCGGCAATGTCGATACCGCGCCCATGATGATGGGGCAATCTGTGAGGTTTAAAGGATATTCCCACGTGTAAAGACCTTATCGAAGGAATCGTGGCCGAGGCCAGTGCGGATATTGAACGCGTGACAAATGTATTTAAAAAATAAATAAAAATTACAAATTCCAGATCATGTTTTAGCCACTAAATACGGCATCCCGATCTACAAAAAGATGCTGTATGAACATACTCTTTGATTTTGAAAAATCGTCTCTGTATTTTGATAATCCTGTTTCAGTTATAGTCTGTTCTTCTTTTGACAATGTCGCGCAAGCTTTTGAAAAAATCGAAGAAGCTCTCGCACGGGGATTATATGTTGCCGGATTTTTTTCCTATGAACTGGGTTACGTGTTTGAAGATAAATTATCATCGTATCCGCTCAACGGATTTCCCCTCATGCACGTTGGATGTTATAAAACATCTCAACGGCATAAAGATCAACTGGTTGGCGGCGGCTCTGCCTGTGAAATCAAAAATATTCGATTTAATATTTCCAGAGAGAAATATTTTGAGCATATTGACATTATCCGCTCTTATTTACAGTCAGGAGATGTGTACCAGATTACTTATTGTTTAAAAATTCTTTTTGATTTTAACGGCAACGCTTTTGATTTGTATAAAAAACTGTTTGATGTGCAGCCTGTTCCCTATGCCGCATTTATCGAAACCGATCAGTACAGTATCGTGTCGCTCTCTCCGGAATTGTTTTTGTACAAAAAAGTAAATTCCATTTTATCAAAGCCCATGAAAGGCACGTGGCAAAGGGGCAAAACTATCATTGATGATATCGCGGCCAAACATCAATTTTATTACGACGAAAAAAACCGGGCCGAAAACGTAATGATTACCGATTTGCTGCGTAATGATTTGGGGCGTATTGGATACAATATTCGCGTGCCGCGCTTATATGAAATAACTCCGTATAAAACACTATTTCAAATGACATCAACTGTTGCGGCAGATATAGAACCAAAGATATCAATCTATAATTTATTTAAAAGCCTGTTTCCGTCGGGATCGGTAACCGGCGCGCCAAAAATTCGGGCTATGGAAATTATCCATGAACTGGAACAAGAGCCCCGCAACATATACACAGGCGCCATCGGCTATATCAAACCCAATAAAGACTTATTTATTAATATTCCGATACGCACTGCCTTGATAGATCGTGCCGACGGAAAGGGCGAGATGGGTATCGGCGGCGGTATTGTATGGGACTCAACGGCCGAGGGCGAGTGGGCGGAAGGAATTTTAAAGGCGCGCTTCTTTACAGATAGTATTTAAATAATTAATCAGATTTCATATTTATCCGAAGTGCGAAAGCGCTATATTCCAACTGTGATGGGCAACGCGCCGCATTTTACGGTTTGTATTTCATTGACACACAAGATCATTCTTCATATACTCCAACCGTTTAAAAGAGTGTTGTGATAAAGATTTTGATGTCGTCTTGTCGTATGACTGCAGTAGGGATCCCGAAAGGACCAGGCCGCGGACTGATAGCCGTAGCGATATAGACACATACAGAAAGGGACGGATCTATACCATGTATGATTTTGTTGTAGTTGGCGCCGGTTTTTTCGGGGCTGTGTTTGCCCACGAAGTAAAAAAGCCGGCAAAAAAATTTTAATAATCGAAAAACGCGATCATATCGGCGGCAATTGTTATTCTTACGATCATCCGGGAACTGATATCAACGTCCACCAGTACGGGCCTCATATTTTTCACACATCTTCTGAAAATATTTGGAAATATATAAATTCTTTTCCAGATTTTAATAATTACCGGCATCGTGTGCTCACAACCACAGGCGGAGAGATTTATTCCCTGCCGATCAATCTGGCAACCATCAATAAATTTTATAATCTGACTTTAACACCGGATGAAGCCGCGGAGTTTTTAAAAGCCAAAATATCGGCGATGTCTTCCCCCAAAAATCTGTAGGAAAAGGCGATAAGTCTTATTGGCAGGGAACTTTACGAGACGTTTATAAAGGGTTATACAATAAAGCAATGGAGTTGTGATCCCAGAGAACTTCCCGCTGAAGTTATCACCAGGCTTCCGGTAAGAACCACTTCCAATGACATATATTATGACGATGATTATCAAGGTATGCCCATCGGAGGATATACACCGATTTTCGAAAAATTGTTGAAGAATATACCGGTGGAACTGAAAACGGACTTTCTGGAGAAAAGAGATTACTGGAGGTCTATTGCCAAGACGCTTGTTTACACCGGTCCCATAGACTGTTATTTCAATTACCGTTACGGAGAACTGCGGTGGAGGTCCTGCCGGTTTGAAACCTAAGTAATGCAATCGGATGATTATCAGGGTGTCAGCATCATGAACTATGCCGATCGGGAAGTGCCTTATACACGTATTCTTGAACCAAAACACTTTTGGCTCTTTCTCATCTTAAGTGGGTAGCCCAACCTTACTGTAGTCCAGTTTTCCTGTAAGCATATAGATCATGGTTTTAAGGTTCTTAAAGGTTCTGTAGCCTCTAGCCTTTGCCTTGGCTGCCTGAACGAGGCTGTTGAGGCCTTCCAGTATCCCGTTATTGATCCTGCTTTTGTACCAGCGCAACACGCCTGACCAATGACGCTTTATCGTCTTGGCCGC
>DCVU01000005.1 GCA_002327415.1 Smithella sp. UBA2180 | reverse complement strand
GGTTCCAGCTTTATTTCTTGTTTGGGATTTTGACTTACCCGTGGCGTTTCTATGGTTTTTGTTCCATATTTTATATAATATACCGCAATACCAAAGACCATCAGGCCCACGATGATAATGGTTCTTACTACCTTTTTCTTGCCGTCCGCACCGAGGTTTTTCCAATACTCTTTAAATTTATTTTTCAGATCTATCGCCATTTACCAAGATTCCTTTATTTAATTTTGTATTGCTTTGAGCCGTTCTTGTCGTCTTCATTTTTTACTTCTTTGGGTTCTGTTTTTATATTTTCATTCACATAACCCTTGTTTATTTTTATCGTTGGATTTTTATCCGAATCATAATCGCCTTTATTTTGTTCGCAGATAAACATCCGGGCGGTATCGCCTTTTCTAATCCTTACTTTATCAATGGCTAATGCTATTGGGTTTGATGTAATATCGATAAAATCACGTTCATCTAATTCTATTTCCTGTTTCTTAGAGCTTTCTTTTATTTTGATTATATACTCTGATACTCTAATACCCTCTCCGGACGCGGTTATTGTTCTTGTCGGCGTTATGAATAATTCTTCGTATTGGCTAATGTCATTGAATGCCTGTTTTTCTACCGTAAAACTTTCCTGTATGTCATCGGCATATACAGCCTTGATCATCGTCATTATTTTTTTCTCTGATGACATTCCGCTGAAATAATATTTATTTTTTCTTATTTTTTCGTTGTCGCCTGTTGATAGTTGAATTGTTTTTGATGGGATTAATTCCGGCACTGCTATGAGATTGTAAGTGGAATCACCGCAGACGATATACATTTCCGTAACGCTCGGATATATTGTTTTATTGCCTTTCTTGATGTATTTATATTTAACGTATGCATCTTTTCCGGAAAAGGATACCGACATTCCCTTTTCTTTAGAATACACAATGTCTTTAATCTCTCCCGCCTGGCATGTTACTCTATTTATATCCCTGGCGCTTACCCGCACTGCCATTGGTATTTCCGGTGTTACTATTGTTGGCGACTGTACTTCCTCTACCGCTTTCTGCACCTGACCATAATTTACCTTTATTTCATTATCGAACGACTGTTCTTTATTTGGTGTTTGATCTTCTTTACATTCCTCTGATGGACATCCTTGTTTGGGATAATTCCACTTCTGTTTTATTTTGAGGGACGAAAGTGTTTGATGTTCGTCTTTTTCTTCATTCGTCGTTTCCGGCTTAACTTTTGTGTCTGCTTCTTTTTGTTTCTTTTGTATTGGTGGTTCTACGGGATTCTTATCTTCCGCATAAGATTGATATGTGTATAATAGATTAAATAATATGATGATCAGTATTATTGCTTTTTTCATTTTATTTCCCTTTTTGTGCTGCTTCCTGAACTTGACCTTGTTGAACTCCCCCTGCCGCCGATTCCGCTATGGCCATTATGTAAAATCTTCCGTTAAATATTGTGTAATCTATGAAATAATTTTTTTTGCCGTCTTCTACTTTGCGGTCGTCGATATATTGCCTTTTAGTTCCTTCTATTTCGATTTTTTTTGTTTCCGTGTTTACTGTGATCTTATTAATGTAAAAAGCCTGCGTGACCTGAGTATCCACTATCTTTTCGGCGAGATTGTAAAAAGTTGTCTTTCCCTGTGGATATGCAGTTGGATCAAAGTGAAGCAGTAGCTCATCGAATTGCCTGCGGGCTGTGGCCGGCGTGTAGGAAAAGGCCAGAGAGCTGATGTATCGAACAAATGTTGATACATATATTTCGTCCAGCTTGTTTCCTTGGATTGTTGTTTTTTCCTGTAATCCCGGCGGCACGATGACCACTCTTTGATAACTGAGAGCCTTAAGCATTATACCGGTATTCAATAACGTAACTATTCCGATAACCAAAATGATGAATTTTAATAACCTGTTTTCACCTTTGTATTTTGCTTTATCGTTCATGTAATTGCTCAGCTTCACTTTGATCCGTCCCCTCTTCGTTTACTCAATAAACACGTCCTCAAAAAAATCAGGATATTTTTGAAAATTCACGAGTCCCGCAAAATATAGAATGTGACGGATAAATCCCCTTGGATATTTTTTTTTCACATTGCTGTATCCCCAGGGGCCGACTACCACCAGCAGCCACGTTACAGATCCAAATATCATTGCTATTGTGAAAAACATCAGGATGATGCACAGCTCATCACTATCCCAAAAGAGCACCTGTAACGGAGCCGATAGATATTGAGGAAATTGTTTTTTCATTAGTACAGCAAGCCCATACTGGTGACGATTGTATCCGATTTAAGAAGTACGGCTCCCCCTAATAGCGCCGGGATGGCACCGCCGATTTTTTGCTGAATTGCCAATGCTGCCCCAAAACATACGGCTCCCAATCCGGCCACGAAACCAATGGGCCCTTTTAAAATAGAATTTACGGCCATGTCGTAAACGTCATAAGCGAAACTACCCGCAGCTGGCGCCGTAATTGCGAACGCTGACGGCTCTATAGCCATTACCAAAAACAATGCGAACAACAACACCTTTACCAATTCTTCATTTTTCATACGTTTAACCTCCTTTTTATTTTACCAGGAGCGTATCAAACATTTTTATATTCGCTCCCGGCACATACTTTCCATTGATCCAGAACGCTGGCGTTCCGGTTATGCCTATCTTATTGCCAATACTTTGCTGAGCCTGATACATATCGTTTACTTCTTTCGATATTTTCTGGCTACTCAGGTCGTCTTTATCTTTCGCTCCGCTCATCACTTCGTAATAAGCCTTAACTTTATCTTCGGCGGCTAAAATGTATTTGGCTTTTTCTTCCGCTTTCGGATGTAATTGGGTAATAGGGATTAAATAGACGTATTTTGTTACATTCTTATTTTTAAAATATTCTGCGGCCTGGCGGCAATACGGACAATCGGGGTCTGTAAATTCAATTACTTTATTTTTTCCCGTACCTATTTTTATTGCTTTATCCAAGGGGATGTCTGTTATTTTCTTCGCTTGAAGTTGATCACGTTTTTCTTGTGTGAGGGATTTTTTGTTTTTATCATATATCTCGCCAAATATTATTAATTCGCTTTTAGGAGCATAATAGAAAACGATACTCCCTTTGTTGGCGACAATTTCGTATATTCCCTCTATAGGTGATTTCTCAACATCTTCTACATTGATTGATGCTATTTCTTTAATTTTTGCGGTGATTGCCTGCTTCACATTTTCCTGTTCCTTAGCTTGAATGTTTACAGCCATACTCACAATAGTGAAAACTCCGATTACCAGGGCGATAACTATTATTCTTGAATTCTTTTTCATTATTCGTTTCTCCTTTTTATCTTTGATCTATTTCGACACGCCTGTTTACGTGATTAACACCGGATATATATTCCTGTTGTCCTTTACCGATTATCTCTTTGACCACAACTCCTTCTTGCCGCAGATATCCGGCAACATTAAGTGCTCTCTCCGTCGCCAACTTATCGTTATAGAACTTTCCGCCAATTTTACATGTATAGCCGGTCACTTTAACTTCTTTTCCCTTGATACAGTTTATGAACTGTTTAATTTGATCTTTCTCAGAATTACTTATTTGGGATTTGTTCAATGGGAAAAAGACGATGTTCTTTTTACATGACAGATAACTACTTGCCTTTTCTTCAAACGGTGATGAGTTCGCGGCGACTGTCATTCCAGCGGGATTTATTGGAATGGAGTTATTTGTTTTTATTTTTTCAGCTTCTTTGATGATAGTTTTATTTTCAGTATCTGCTGACTGTATTTCTTGTGCCGGTATTTCATTGGTGGGTTGGGAGAATTTTATTGCTACTGGTATTGCCGATTTTTTTGTCAGTTTTATTCTTTTTGTTTCCTGTTCCCTGATCATGTAGCTATGGGAGAGACTTCCTGAATTTGCCAGGCCTTCATATCTATATTCAATATCGGCTGGCCGTATCTCCGCGGCGCTCACATTCTGTGAAGTTAATAAACAGATCATCAACACAAATATTTTTTTCATCCCGTTTTCTTATGTTTTTTCCTTTAACCTAATTTTGTGACGTAACCGTTTTGAACAAAACGGATGCAGTTGTCCAACTGGACTTGTATATCAAGATTGATTGGTTAAAGAGGTCAGCAGACCTAAAAGTAATGCTGTTTCCAGTGGTTTGATAACTGTCTTGGCTTGTTTATCAAGATTGCCCAAATGCGCTTTATCCAACAATTGATCTATAATATCCGGCGCCTGCCTTTTTATCTTGTCTTGTATATCCAGATGAAGCCTTTTGCTTCTATCCCGGCGTTTTTGCGCCTCCCTGCACTTGCGTACGTATTCCGGGTGGCTTTTCCTGTATTCTTTTAGATGGCCGGGATGTTTATCCTGCCATGCCTTCAAGCGGGCATGATCATCGCGCCAATAACTAGGATTACTCTTCCGCCAGCGCTCATTGTTCCGCCGCTTCAACTCCCGCTGGCAGTCTTTCAAACCACAAGTCTTCTGACGGGAACCGACTTTCTTATCAGGAATAATAAGCGCACCACAAAAACATTTCTTCGGCCTGCGTTTTCCTTTCATCCCGTTTCTCCTGAACAAAATAATAAATCGTCAGAAAAAAAAGACGTGTCAGGCAAAGTGCAGAATGAAAGAAGCAACCTTGATGTTAAACCGCCAATTATCAAAAGCATCAAAGACATATCTGTCCCATGAATGGTGCATATGTTGTCATTTTGATGGAAATTGAGATCTTTACGGTCAGAAACGGCATTTAGAAAAAAATAGAGGAGCGTCTCCTCGTTGACAAGATCACAGAGGAGTTTCCCGGTGTTGAAACGAAGGTATATCCGGCTGAAGGAACCATCGATCTTTCTGACCACTGCCGGATTGACAACCGCATCTGCATCCATGGCCATACCTACCCGATTTCGTGATATGGCCATTTTCTACAAAGCGGACGCGGTTGTCCAACTGGACTTGTATATCAAGGTCATTTGGCAAAACAGGTCAACAAGCCAAAAGTAATGTTGTTTTAAATAGTTTGATTACTATCTCGTCTTGTATATCAAGATTGTTCAAATGCGATTTGTTCCATAGTTAATATATAATATCGGGTACTTGCCTTCTTATCTTGTCTTGTATATCAAGGTGAATCTCTATGCTTCCATTCCGGAATTTTTGCGCCTCCTTGCTATTGATTGACATCAAATCGATGGTTTCAAAAACATCGCCGTTTGCTGCTTCACAAACTCCCCGTCAATAAATAGCTTGTAATGATCCATCTTAACTCCTCCATCTTACGATAATAAAATGTTAAATATTACTCTCTGGCCGATATAGAAATCACCGACGACTTTGCAGCAGTCTGCTAAATAGGTAATATGCAGGCAACTCTATACCCTTCCTTAAGACAGTAATCAATATATTAACGTGTCTTAAGAAAAATATTGTCTTTACATAAGACGATTTATGTTGCGCTTTTGGAGATGTTGTGATCATAAGTTCTTTCTTTCGTTATAAAACAATTAATGATTTTATTTTTAAGGAGTATTTAAATTATGAAAACCAAGGATAAATCCATATCGGCCCTTCTGTCTGTCTTTCCAAGCCATGAGGCATTCAGGAAATTTTGTGAAGACAGCAGTCATTCGAAAGCTGTTGAATCATTTGTGGCGTATGCCGCAAAGAACAACATAATTAAAACGGGTGATGTAAATAGCCTAGAAGCGTTCATCCGCCAGCATGAACGTACTCCTGACGATTGCACGCCGCCGAATAATCTCAACTTTGAGGCATTGCTCGAAAAGAAAGCGGACCTGCTCAAGATGACTTTGTCGATACGGGCATTGGCCGATCGTATCAATAGCTTGATTGAGGAGTGCCGGATTGATTTACCCAAAGTGGATAAATCGATGTTGTCGAGGCTTAAAAAGGAACCCGCCGATACGATCTATAAACAGGACGTGCTTCGGAGCTTAGCCTTCTGGGTGGGCCATGAACGTGCGGAGTTGGGACCCATATGGAATTTCGAGACCATGGTCAGGCTTTGCAGCGATGGGAAACAGACGGAAAATTATACGGAAGGTGTCAGAATAGGCGTTGCCCTTTACAGCCGCGGTGATGTCATCGATCATGAAATTTTGGGCTGGCTCAAAAAAGCCCTGAAAAATTATGTTGAACAGTCAATCAGTCATTTTCTTTATGGGCATTGGGGGAAAATCCGGTTCCACGATATTACAACATTATACATTGATTTTCCAAAAGAAGAAAAGGGGAGCGATCCTGTGTCTTACCGGAAGTGCCTGCGCAGTGCCGTAGATCTCGCTCATCAGATTACTATACGTTGGGCGTTATCCCGCTACTGCACCAAAAATAGATTCTTATCCATCGGTATTGTTGCCGGAGAATACTCCAATCTGGATAATTACCTACTTCCTTTGCTCAATGCCAAACTTCCGGATGATCCGGTCATTCGTGTATCGGACTATGCGCGCCAATGCCTGCTGATCAACGATATACGTGTCATTCTCTGTCAGCACCCCTCGGAAACAACGTTGTTTAATGGCGAAGCTCTTACGATTTGGTGGGTAACTGCGCTCTGGAGCACACATTATTTTGATTTTGTCGGCGATCTTCTTACGGACAAAATCTTACAGAATAATCCGGCCGCCATAGAAAAACTCAACCGCCTTTTGTGGTTTCCGGAAGAAGTGGAGCAAAAACAGGGTAAGGTTGATGAAGACAATGCAGTTTCCACTTTTTTCAAGTTTCCTCATAATTCTCTTTTGGGAGTAGAAATTGCCAAGACCCTTTATTTTAGGAGGCGCTTTGAGGAGGCAGTGGAGATATTACGTATAGTGCTTTCTATAAATCCAACGGATTTAATTGCCCGCACATTGCGAATGCTGATCTTTCGCAACATGGCTGTGGATGCCGAAAATTATTCAGTGGCACTGGGTCTTTTGAAGATGGCTGAAAAAGAAGCCATCTTCATACGGGAAAACTGCGCTCACCAATCCGAAGATTTTTTTTGTGAATACGCCCTTATTCATCGCGCCCGGGCTATGTTGACCCTCCGATACACACGCACTGATAAAAATATCGCAGACCGAAAGACATTATCCATCTTGAAACAGAATGTGTTTGATGCGCTGGATCGCGCTGAAGACCTTTTTGAAAAAGGCATGACAGTTTCTCCGTCAGGAATTCGGTCTTCCTATTTGCTCTGCAGTGTTCAAGTCCTGCGCGCGATTTTGAAAAGTGATGAAGAAATATTTATCAATCCGCAAAAAGCTGTTGATGCCGATTTTATGACGGTACGCAAACCGGCTGAAGAACTTTTAGATCAACTCGGCTATCTCAAAAAAGATCTGCCTGAAAATTTGCAATACGAATTCATGGCAAAGAAAATGATTAAAAAATTACTGATTCATGATGATTCAGTTTCCTTACAGAGTTACCGGCCAACAATTTATTTCTGTACCGCAGTGGCACTGTGGGATTTTTTGCCTGCCCGAACTGTTGGAACGACAAAGTTTGTTCTGCAAACACTAAGAAAAACAATAGACATTGCCAGGCTGATGGAAAAAGACGATGTTTGTATTTATTCTTTTACTCGCACTTATGGTGAAATGATACCTGTGCCGGAATTTGTCGATCACATTGAAAAAGCCATTGTGATGATTGAAAAGGCAGCCGGTAAAAATTTATATGAACGGGAGGATAGTGAAGTTATTGCCACATCAGACAGTCTATCATCCCTCCTGATGACGGTAAATTTTTAAAGAAGATAAAATACTTGGGAAAAAGCTGGCTTGCTTTCATTTTTACGGCTTCTTCAAAGATAGTTTTATTTTCAGTTTCTGCCAGCTGTATTTCTTGTGCCGGTTTTACATCATTGGGTTGAGAGAATTTTATTGTTATTGGTATTACTGATTTTTTGTCAGTTTATCCTTTTTATTTCCTGTTCCCTGATCATGTAGCGATGGGAGAGACTTCCTGAATTTACCGGACCTTCATATCTGTATTCAATATCGGCTGGCCGTATTTCTGCGGCGCTTGCATTCTGTGAAGTTAATACACAGATCACCAATACGAATATTTTTTTCATTTCTTTTCCTTATGTTTTTTCCTCTGGTCCGACTTCGTGATATGGCCATTTTCTCCAAAGCGGATGCAGTTGTCCAGCTCGGCTTGTATATCAAGATGAATCCTTTTGCTTCTACCCCGGTGTTTTTTTTGCGCCTCTCTGCCATTGATTGACATCAAACGGAATACTCAGTTATCAACTATATCTGTTAATAACCTGCATTATTTAGTTATTGTCAATTGTCTAATTTTTTACTATAAAATACAAAATAGCAAATTGCTCCAATATTGAGCAGCCACGGAAAGGACATAATGGAAAAAACCGAACTTCTTAAAATCATCGAGAAACTATTGAAACCGGACGTTGCTCTTGACTTTCTTCTCGATCTGCCGGAGGAACATCTTGAAACTCTTGTTGGCTGTATCAGGGATAGAATAAACCAATTAAGTAATAAAGTTTGACGTTGCATTTATTTCAATAAAGGTATAACATAGTATACCAAAGTAAATGCAGGCAGGAGGTACAAGTAATGGAACATAGCCAAGATACCATGACCGTTTTACCTATAAAACTTCGGTCTAGTGAAAAAGAGCGATTAAAAAGAATCGGCTCTGTGAAGAAACGTTCCCCGCATTGGCTGATCAAAGAAGCTATCCACCAGTATCTGGAACAGGAAGAAGTGGCAGAAAAGTTCAAACAGGAAACAATTGATAGATGGGAAAAGTATTGTCAGGATAATGAATCAGTTTCAGACGATAAAGTCATGGCCTGGCTTGACTCGTGGGGTAAAGATCACGAAAAAAAGGCTCCACTATGAAAATCAAGTGGCTTCCTGGGGCAATATCCGACCTGCAACGATTCAGAAATTTCATTTTACCGAACAATAAGAAAGCGGCGGAGAGAGCTGTTGATACTATCAAGAAACACGTACAATTATTGAATGTTCATCCTCAAATAGGAAAGCCGGCAGATATACCGGAATTCAGAGATTTGATAATTACTTTTGGGTCATCCAGTTACATCTTACGATACCGTATTGAAGGTAATGCAATAATTATAGTGGCCTTGAAACATGCTAAAGAAGCAGGTTTTAAAGATCACCATTGATTTCAAAGAATTGCTGATGTCCGAATTTGTTCAATCGGAAGCCCTGATTAACCAGCTTGATAAAAAGAGTTTAGTTTCCAAACAAGAATTGTTGAAAGAGATGAAGAGAGTTCAGGTGTCGATGATGAAGTCACAGTGATGCGGATTGATTTGTGGCAAACGAGAATGTATAGAGAGCCATGCAGTTGGTTAAAATAAAAAAAAGGAGGTAATTAATGAACAAAGCACAATTGATCGAAGAAGTGGCAAAGGTTACGTGCAGCAAGAAAGAAGCAGTGGCGGCAGTAGACGCAACACTGGCAGCAATTAAGAAAGCACTCAAAAAAGGTGATGCTGTTACACTTGTGGGCTTTGGAACATTTAATGTTAAGAAAAGAAAAGCCCGTGCAGGAAGAAACCCTCAAACAGGTAAGGCCATTAAAATAGCCGCAAAGAAAGTTCCTGTATTTAAAGCAGGTAAAGGACTGAAAGACGCGGTTAAATAGAATTCATCGCCATTTCTGAATATGCTCAAAGAGCCGTCTCCTGTTTCGGCAGGGCGGCTCTTTTTTTGCAATCAAAAAAGGATTTAATTAATAGATTAGTCAACATGATTTTCAGCAAGGTAGGAGATGCGATATGGATAAAATATTATTGCCGGGGTTAAGTTCAATTTGCGTATCGGCAACGATTTCAACAGGTCACCTATAAAAAATGTTGAACTAAAAGTCATTCAAGAGCCTACCCTGCCAGGAAGGCTCTCAACTTTTCGAAAGCCTTCTTGTGTTTTGTCGGATGCATGTTCTTAATGTTGAGAATTTTCCATTTGACGGCCGGTAAATTTTCAACTCCAGCCAGCCCAAGCAGACTCCATGCTGGCTCGCCACGTTTCACGGAAAGAATAAAATTCTTGTCCTCCGGCGTCAAGGAATTTATAATCACCTGGACCAATCGATTTCTTGTTTCAACTAGTTCCTCATATTCAACATTTTCCAACACCATATTCTTTAAGTCTTTTTCATAGATATCCCTGGTATCAACAAAGTTGGGATTCAGCAACTCTACCATTGGCCGAGGGTGACTGATCAGGTGGACGATAAAGGCCTTTTTCGTTTGTTCGTTGAATCCCCCGCTATCCAGGAGAATTTTAATATCAAACAGGTCTCTGGGATGCTGCCTGTCCAAGGCGGCGCAAATCTTGCCCCCGTAAAGTTCAGCCTCAGAAAGGATTTTCATGCTCACGGCAGTTTCAAACATATCTTGCGCTTTCTTTGAGAGACTTCTGACCTGCGGAGCAAAAATGAAACCCCTCAAGATAAGATTGGGTTCTATTTTGATAGTGGCATCGCCCCTCCGGACAATCAATCCACTCAACGAATCAACAGGACGAATCTTCTTCGATGATATCTGACTGTCCGGAAACATCTTCCTGATCTTCCCGGATATGGAGAGCAACGACTTACTTATGCCCTCAAGGGCTGCTTCGCGTTCATTCATCGGAAGGTAAGTCAGATCAATGTCAACCGAGAGCCGCGTCATGTCACGAACGAAAAAGTTGATCGCCGTCCCTCCCTTCAACGCAAAATCAACTTCTGTATTTATGATCGGCAATATCCTTAGCAATAACTCTGCCTGTTTATAATAGACGGACTCTCTCAAATAGGTTCCTCCACGCTGCTCCGAGGGACGGTTATTTTATATTTCTTGTCTAGCATTCCGTGCACAACGATACTTCTGTTTCCCTGTCCAAAAGCGACTTTCGAAGTATCAACCTGTTCTACCCATGGATATGCATGCTTTTCCGCTATGTACATGAAGAGTCTTCGAACCTTGACGGAATTACAATTCAGAAGAAGGTTTTGGACCAGCAAAGGGCGAAGACTACTGAGATTTTCCATGACTAATAAAGACTCTTCAAAACTTACTTTGCTGGGAACATGATAGAGCATTTCCATCGCCGCCCTTTCAGGAGTCGATATCCTTACCGTATAATCCCTTTCCCGATATTCGCTTAAGCCTTCATTGTACCCGTTGGGAAATAAGTTGGTCATCGCGGATATAATTTCGACACCCCAGTCGTGTTTCTTGAACCAGGTCGGAAATTTGGTCGCTGGGTGCCCGTAAAGGAAAACAGTTTTTATCTTATCGCCCAGATAGTGAGCGTATCCCTTCATTTCAAGAGCCGTCTTTCCCCCGGCATGTATGTCAAGATCAAGCTGCGCCTGGAGTGGATAAAGCGCTCCCATCCATTCCACCCTGTCGTTGAAAAGAGTATATGCGCCATGGCCAAGGGGAGCGAGCCATCTGTTGTTCTTATATTTATTGAGCAGTTTACGGCTGAAGCCACGGGACTGGAGATACCTTACTGTTGAAACGGTACCTTTAGGCCATTCCGATATTAGTTTATTTATTTTCGATCCAGTATGTGAACTCATGGTAGACATATTAGCAAAACCATAAACATAAATCAACAAATTATTTGAATTGCATCTATAATGTCGCCCTATAGTAGACATATGAGAATATATTTAAACATCGAATAGGAAGCAATGCGTTTAAACGCCCTATAAATGACTATTCCGTTTAAGTCGCCATCAAACGGAATAGCCAACCTATAAAGGGCAATCTCCTGTTAGGCATACAAAATTACCAGACCTTTTTTGATGTTTTTAAAAAAGAACATTATTCCTCGGACATCGTCCAAATTATGTCTTTCCTTGATTATCTTTGTCACCTTGAAAAATGATTTTATTCGATCGGATTTTATACTAACTTTCTTTTGGTAATATGCAGGAGTGATCGAAGAAAATTAAAATACACTAGACATTTGTTACACCTACAACTGTTCAGTAGAGGGTAGTAGTCTGAAATGAGAAGTCGAGTGGCGCGGGGGACTCTCACCCTCGCGCTCTCCCAAAACTGGACGTGACAGTCTCCCGTCATCCAGCTCCTATTGTCCAACCTTGACTTGAGAAAGCTGCCAATGGGCAAACAGACTCGGTTGCCGATGCACTATACACTCCAACCAGAGAAATGCCCGTCGCTTATGCCCTCTCAATCTTTTGTATTTCCGGTTTGCCCATCGAACAAGAATATTGTTCAGGTGTTGGAATGTCCTATAAAGAGCTGATTTTCGGAATCGTCCGTAGTAGTTGATCCATCCTTTTAATACTGGGTTGATCATCTGTGCCAGTTCGTCCAACGATTTATCCGTGCGTCGGTGCAAATTCCATTGCCTCATAGCCTCACATATCGATTTTGTGGCCTTGTTGCTGATTGCAGGAGTGAACCCGACAAGATATTTACCCTGATGTGTCTTCGTTCTCCGGGGCCGAAACGTGTAGCCCAGAAAATCGAATTTCTGTTCAGGATACTCCCTTCGTCGATTTGAGTCCATGCAGTAAACAATCTTTGTCTTCTGCTGGTTCAGTTCCAATCCGCATTCAGCCAATCGCCGTTCGATCGCTACCCGAAGTTCTTCCGCTTCGGCTTTGCTCCGACAGTGACAAATACCATCATCGGCGTATCGCTCAAATGGAATCTGAGGATACTGTCTCTGCATCCAGATATCGAATGCATAATGCAAAAAGAGATTTGCAAGTAAGGGACTGATAACCCCTCCTTGCGGAGTCCCTTTATCCCGATGAATCAGGCTGCCATCCTCCAATTGCGCTGGTGCCTTCAGCCATCTTTCGACATACAGAAGAACCCATTCGCAATCGGTGTGTTTCCTTACCGCCCGCCTCAAGAGATCATGGTCGATATTGTCAAAGAAACCCTTGATGTCGAGGTCAAGAACCCAGTCGTATCGCCAGCACCGCTGACGTGCAACCCCTATGGCCTCTATCGCAGACTTCTTGGGGCGATATCCATAGGAATCCGGATGGAAATGAACTTCCAAGATCGGCTCTAAGTATCGTTTGACTACCATCTGGGCAATACGGTCTGCCACCGTTGGAATCCCTAACGGTCGTGTTCCCCCATTGTCCTTTGGTATTTCGACCCGACGTACCTGTGTCGGAAAATAGCTGCCTGAAGACATCCGATTCCAGATCTTGAAAAGGTTGTCTTTCAAATCTGTTACTGATCGGTGCTATAGAGC
>DCVU01000084.1 GCA_002327415.1 Smithella sp. UBA2180 | reverse complement strand
GATTATTGTTTT
The DNA here is from genome assembly GCA_002327415.1 of Smithella sp. UBA2180. Classification (GTDB taxonomy): domain Bacteria; phylum Desulfobacterota; class Syntrophia; order Syntrophales; family Smithellaceae; genus Smithella. Next base: position 8,205 of record DCVU01000084.1, on the reverse strand, counting down.
TAATGTTTATTTAACCGTGCAAATATTTTAGCTCCATTTCTTATTTTTTCATCTTAATTAGTTTATAGGTCTTTTTAACCATACAAACCTGTTTTTTTCACCTTTATTTATAAACTAGTATCCCATAACCAATAACTGTATGAATGCATCACCCCAAAAAATATAAGCAACTGCGGCGGCGGACAAAAATGGTCCAAACGGAACCGCATATTTCATGTCCTGTTTATTAATAATCATCGCCGTAATGCCAACGATTGCTCCCGAAAAAGAACTAAATAAGAGAACAAATATCAATGATTTCCATCCTAAAAACCCTCCAATCATGGCCAGCAGTTTTATATCACCGCCGCCCATGCCCTCCCGCTTGGTGATAAATTCATAAACAAGAGCTATCGTAAAAAGCAAACCGCCGCCGATTAGTAGTCCAATCAAAGCCTCTGACCAGGGAATCTTTACTAAAAAAATTGCCGCCAGGAGAAATATGGGTATTCCCGGCAAGGTTAAAATATCAGGAATGATTTGATGATCCAAATCGATGAATGTAATTACAATCAAAACAGCCGTAAAAATAAAATAAATCAGGAAACTTAATGTAAGACCAAACTTTAAAAATAATAAGAGTGCCAGCAGGGCTGTAATTAATTCCACCAATGGATAACGCCACGATATTTTTCCTCCGCAATCGCGGCACCTGGCATGCAGAAGCATAAAACTGATTAAAGGAATGTTATCGCGGTAACGAATGGGATGATGACAATAAGGACATTGCGAAGGCGGTTTTGCTATTGACGTCTCAGCGGGAAGTCGAAAAATACAAACATTCAAAAAACTTCCGATGGCTGCGCCAAAAATAAAAGCAAAACAGTTCATTAAAAAAAGCATGACTTTATTTCCAGTCTATCTTTTAAATTTATTGTTTTGGTATTATAGCAGGATTGCTGGACGTTTCTGAAGATGCCCGGCAGTTCCGCCACCATATCCTCTTTAACGAAGACTTAGGTCAGTAACTTTGCGCCCCGCCTTTTCAAACGGTTTGCCCTTTTCAAGCTTTGATTTTTTTATACACTAGAATACAGTCAAAGTCAAGAAATATTATAATATGTAAAATACATCATTTTTCTAAAGTCTATCCGTCTTTTCTCCCCCAATCATATTGTATTTCACTGCCATGCGCCGGCAGCCTGTATTCATCCGGTTCATTATAATTATAAATTTCTGTCGGTGTATTAATAACTATGGCTTCTTCTTCGGAAATACATTTAAAACCGTGATAAACAAAAGCCGGTATATGCACCAAAACAGGATTATGGCAGCCGGAGAATATTTCGTTAATCTCGCCGAAAGTAGCCGAGTCTTTGCGGCTATCGTAAAGGACTATCTTCATCATTCCTTTGACGACAGCCATATTATCAGCCTGCTTTTTGTGATAGTGCCAACCCTTGACGACTCCCGGATAGGCTGTCGTCATATATACCTGACCGAACTTTTGAAAAAAATCATCATCGGTGCGCATGATTTCCATCAACCGGCCACGCTCATCGGGAATGACTTTCAGTTTTTTTACTATTACGCCATCAATCATATCTTGTTCGCTCCTGTTTTCGCCACCATGTTTCCTGCGGATTGCAGGGATTCAAAAGTTCCGGCGTCCGACCACCAGCCGTTAAGTATATCCCATTGCATCTTTCCTTCTCTGATGTAAAAATTATTCACATCGGTAATCTCCAATTCGCCGCGCTCTGAAGGCTGTAGCGACCGTATAAATTCAAAAACTCTGTAATCATACATGTAGATACCGATTACGGCATAATTTGATGCAGGCTTGGCCGGTTTTTCTTCCACGCGAATAATGGTTTCCCCCTCAAAAACAGGCACGCCAAATCTTTGCGGATCAGTCACTTCCTTCAATAATATTCGCGCGCCCTCTTTTTGTTTACGGAATTCGTCTGCTGCCTCTCTGATATTGGTTTCAATAATATTATCTCCTAAAACTACGACAATCTTGTCTCTATCGGCAAAATGTTCAGCCAGACTCAAAGCAGCAGCGATGCCGCCTTCTCCCTGCTGATATGTATAATTGATATGCTTAAGACCGAATTCCTTGCCATTTTCCAGCAAACGTAAAAAATCGCCGGCATTATTGCCGCCGGTAACAATTAATATTTCTTCAATTCCGGCGTTGACCAAAATTCTAATGGGATAATAAATCATCGGTTCGTTATAAACAGGAAGCAAATGTTTGTTGGTTACTTTTGTCAGAGGATAAAGTCTGCTGCCTAATCCACCGGCAAGAACAACTCCTTTCATGGTTTCTCCTTAAGTTGTATTTAATTTGAAAGTATTTGATTTTTACTTATCATATCTTAATGATTATCTACAATAAATTTCTTTGCATCTTAAAAAGTAATGAGGTAGTAATTGAATTATGAATATTGACGAACATTATATGAAACTGGCTATTGCGTTGGCGCGTAAAGGACGTTTTTACGTCGGCCCCAATCCCATGGTTGGCGCTGTCATCGTCAAAAACGGCAGGATCATCGGACAGGGATACCATCAGCGCTTTGGCGGAAATCACGCCGAGATAAACGCTATCAATAATGCCGGAGAAGATATTGCCGGCTCAACACTTTACGTTACTTTAGAGCCCTGCTGTCATGAGGGAAAAACACCTCCCTGCACAGACAGCATCATTGAACATAAAATTGTTCGCGTTGTTGTCGGCACTATAGATTCTAATCCTCTTGTCTCCTGCCAGGGCATCAACTACCTGCAAAGCTGCGGAATTGAAGTTAAGACCGGCGTTCTGGAAAAGGAATGCCGCCATCTCAATGAAAAATTTTTCTATTATATGGAAACAGGCCTGCCCTATGTCACAGTAAAATACGCCCAGACATTGGATGGCCGCATAGCTACCGCAACAGGTGAATCCCAATGGATAAGCTCTGAGGCTTCCCTGAAATTTGCTCACAAGCTTAGAGCGGAACATGACGCAATTTTAGTCGGACGGGGAACAGTGGCCAAAGATAATCCCGAACTAACAGTGCGTCTTGTAAAAGGCAGCAGTCCTCTGCGCGTTATTGTTGATTCCGAATTAAAAATTTCTCCCAGGGCTAAAATTTTACAGAATATCTCTAAAATTCCAACGCTTATAGCCACGATTAAAAACCCGGATGATGCGAGATTTAAAAGATTTGCCGCAACAGGTGCGGAAATTATAACCGTCAAAGCCGATAAAAAAGGACAGATTGATTTAAAAAAATTATTTAAAATACTCGCCGCAAAAAAGATATCTTCAATCTTAATCGAAGGCGGCGCTCAGATAATTACTTCCGTCCTAAAGAATAATTTAGCCAACCGGATGGTAACTGTTATCGCGCCGAAAATTCTTGGCAAAGGCATAGAAGCAGTGGGCGATCTCAATATCAGAGATCTGGATTCGGCAAAAATATTATCTGTTCAAAAGGTGTCAAGGTACGGTAATGACATTATAATTGATGGACGTTTAAAGTAAGTTAGCGATTAAGTTTTGCGCTGCCTTAATTCCATCCAGTGCTGAGCTGACAATCCCCCCAGCATATCCGGCTCCTTCACCGCAAGGATAAATACCGCCGATACTTTCACTTTGACCGTCGCTGCGGCGGCAGATGCGCAAAGGCGAAGAAGTTCTTGTCTCCACTCCAATCAAATGGGCCTCTTCAGTAATAAATCCTGGCATCTTTTTATCGAATTCCTTGATGCCCTGCCTTAAAGAATTAGTTACAAATTCCGGTAATAACTCCTCCAGCGCTGCGGGCTTCACGCCAGGGAAAAAACTCGTCTTTCCCAATTCACCTGAAGGAATTTCCCGCAGAAAATCAGTTATTTTTTGTGCCGGTGCACAATAATTGCTCCCTCCTGAAAGAAAAGCTTTTTTCTCCCATATTTGACGAAAATTGAGTCCGCTGAGGTGCTGGTCACCGGACGAAAAATCATCGACACGGATATTAACTACTATAGCACTATTGGCAAATTCACCGGAGCGTTGAGCATTGCTCATGCCATTGGTTATAAGAAAACCGGCAGAAGCGCTGCAGCCAATAACTGAGCCGCCCGGGCACATGCAAAAAGTATATACAGAACGATTTAAATCGGGAATTGAAGCCGTCACAAAATATTCCGCAGGCGGCAGTTGCGGATGATTACGCCACTTGCCGTACTGAATGGAATTAATTAATTCCTGCGGATGTTCCACACGCAACCCCATGGCAAACGGCTTGGCCTCCATTTGAACGCCGCGCGAAAAAAGTTTCGTATAAGTATCATCAGCACTCTGACCTATCGCCAGAACAATATGATTAGTTTTAATCTCTTCTTTTTCATTAACGATCAATGCACTGATAACCCCACACGAAATTACAAAATCCGTTACGTGTGCTGAAAATCTAATTACGCAACCCATCGCGATGAGTTTTTTTCGTAAATTAACGATTACCTTTCGAAGCCGGTCCGTGCCGATATGCGGCTTGGCCTCAGTAAGGATTGCTGAAGGCGCACCCATTTCGACTAAAATCTTTTTTACCCAGGCAGAATAAGGATTCTTTGTCCGGCTGGTCAGTTTTCCATCGGAAAATGTTCCCGCGCCGCCTTCGCCGAAAAGAACATTGCTTTGCGGATTAAGAACACCCTGCTCCCAAAATATTTGCACATCCTTGATGCGTTCCTCCACTGGCATTCCTCTTTCCAAAAGAATTACCGGAATATTTCTCCGGGCAAGAACATAAGCGGCGAAAAGACCGGCCGGGCCGCTGCCGATAACTACGATGGGAAGCTTCGTCGGACAAACTGATAAAAGCGTTGGAATCTCCGATTCATCTTTCTGATCAGATAACATCAGTTCCTGGTTGAATTCAGCGGACAACTTCGTATTTTCGGAAACGCTGATTCTAAGGGAATAAACAAAATGAGGCGGTTTGTGGCGACGGGCATCTATTGCTTTTCTAATAATTTTTACGGCGGCAATATCCTCAATAGATATATCCCAAATTGCCGCAATTTTAGTTGCCAGCAATTCCTCACTTTCACCTAATTCTAATTTAATACCGTCAAGATGGATAATTTTCATCATTTCTCCATTGCAATATACCGGCAAATATTATAATTCTCGACAAAATAGTTTTAACAGGTGTTTTATCATGTCATGGTACGTAGTACATACAAGAAGCCGACACGAATACAAGGTAAATACCCGCCTTATTCAAAAGAATTTAATCACTTTTTTACCCGAGATAGAATCATGGAGCAAGCAAAAAGACAGGAAAAAGAAAATACTTACTCCCCTTTTTCCCGGATATATTTTTGCCGAAGCCCTTACTTTAGACAATGAAACAAAGTTGGTCATTTTAAAAACCGCCGGTGTCGTGCGTATATTAGGGAAAAAAGAAAATTCAGAACCCATACCGGTACCTGATGATAAAATTGAAGCTATCCGCCGTCTCGTAAATTCAAAAACGGAAATATTTACTATGCAATTTCCCAAGGAAGGCGAACCGGCGCGCATAATTGACGGACCATTTGCCGGAATAGAAGGCACTGTCGTCAGAAGCAATGTCGAAAAAGAGCTTTTTGTTATTTCTATAGAACTCCTGCAAAGATCGGTGGCCATAAAACTGAAAGGATTTCAGATCAGCAAAATTTAATGAGACTCCAATGTGACAAGCGAAGCGCAGTCAGATTGGCAAGTCGAATTATCCCAGGAGCAAAGCGATTGTGACTCTCGCTGAGAGAGAATGGAATGAAGCGCGAAGCGTAAGAGGAACAATCCCGCAAACGTAGTTGGCAGGGACGCGGGATACGAAAAAACTTGACTTTCTGATCATTATAAGCAAGATAGCGGGCCTAATAAATTTTTTGGGGATTGATTTTGAAGGGATCTATTAAAATTAATAAAGAAATATGCAAAGAATGCCTGCTTTGTATTCATTTTTGTCCCAAAGGCCATATTGTTCCCACAAAAGAATACAATTTCTATAGTTACCATCCTGTCGGCACGAATGAAGAAAAGGAATGCACTGGTTGCGCCATATGCGCTACTATTTGCCCCGAGGTAGCTATCGAGGTTTATCGTGAATAAAGTCCTGATGTCTGGAAATTTCATCATTTGCGAAGCGGCAATCAGAGCCGGATGCCGCTTTTATGCCGGCTATCCGATAACACCTCAGAATGAGATTCCGGAATATATGGCTGAGCATATACGTAAAGTTGAAGGCGGAGTATTTATTCAATCGGAAAGCGAAATTGCCGCAATCAACATGATTGCCGGTGCCAGCGCCGCCGGTCTTAGAGTAATGACTTCATCATCCAGTCCCGGCATTTCCTTGAAGCAGGAAGGTATTTCTTCCATGGCCGCCTGTGAACTTCCCGGCGTTATTGTCAATATCATGCGCGGTGGCCCTGGTTTGGGGAATATCCGTCCTTCCCAGGGTGATTATTTTCAGGCAACACGCGGCGGCGGACACGGAGACTACCGTACTATTGTTTTAGCTCCGGCAACCGGCCAGGAACTGGCTGATTTGACAATGGCCGCTTTTGATCTTGCCGATAAATATCGCAATCCGGCAATGATTCTTGCCGACGGTATGATGGGGCAAATGATGGAGCCGGTTATCTTCAAAAAACCAAAACCACGTCAATATAACGAAAAATTTATGCTCAGAGGCGCAGGTAAAGGCAAAAGCAAATTTATCCGCGGTCTGCTTCTTGACCCTATCGACAGTGAAGAACATAACTGGAAACTGGCGCGTAAATATGAAGTCATCACCAAAAACGAACCACTCCACGAAGAATATAAAATGGATGATGCTCAAATGGTTATCGTGGCCTATGGAACAGCCGCCCGAATTGCTAAAGGCGCCATCAAGCGCTTGCGTGAGCAGGGAATGAAAGTAGGCCTTTTCCGTCCGATAACTCTCTGGCCTTTTCCGGAACAACAATTGCGATCACTATCGTCAAAAATAAAACACTTTCTTGTTTTCGAAATGAGCACGGGACAAATGCTGGAAGACGTCCGGCTGGCCCTGCAGGGTTATGCCGATATTAAATTCCACGGCCGTCCGGGTGGAGCAGTACCTACTCCGGCTGAGCTTGCCAATGTTATAGCAAGAGTTTACGAAAGAACGATAAATAATTAAGGTAATGAATATGGCAAAAACCGTTTATCAACGGCCGAAAAGTTTAAAAGAAGCTATCTTCCATTATTGCCCAGGTTGCGGACACAGTATTGCTCATCGGATTGTTGCTGAAGTTATTGATGAGCTGGACATTAGAGGAATTACGATAGGAGTTCCTCCGGCAGGTTGCGCGGTTCTGGCTTATAATTATTTTGATGTAGATATGATTGAAGCGCCGCACGGACGTGGTCCGGCAATGGCCTCGGCAATTAAACGTGCTCTACCGGATCGCGTTGTTTTTTCATATCAGGGAGACGGAGATCTTGCCGCAATAGGAATCGCGGAGAGCTTTCATGCCGCCAACCGCGGCGAGAACATTACCATTATATTCATCAATAACGCAGTTTATGGAATGACAGGCGGGCAGATGGCGCCGACGACAATGCTGGAACAAAAGACAACAACTTCTCCTTTAGGTAGAAATAAAAAATTAGACGGTTATCCCGTAAAGGTGAGTGAAATTTTTTCCCAGTTAAGAGGCGTAACTTATTTGGAAAGATGTATGGTAAATTCTCCTGCCAATGTAAACAAGACAAAGAAAGCAATTAAAAAAGCTTTTCAGTGTCAGATTGACGGACATGGTTTTTCACTCATCGAAATTCTTTCACCCTGCCCGACTAACTGGAAAATGAGCGCCGTCAATTCCTGCAAATGGATTGACGAAGTAATGAGCAAGGAATTTCCTCCCGGCGTTTTTAAAGATAACATTTACGCGGCAACGAAAACTGCGGAGGTAGACTCATGATTGTCAAAACCATATTTTCTGGATTTGGCGGTCAGGGCGTCATGATGATGGGAATTAGTTTGGCCAACAGCGGGATGAATAAAGGCTTCCATGTGACCTATCTTCCCGCATATGGCGCGGAAATGCGCGGAGGAACAGCCAATTGCACCGTAGCGATAGCCGATGAAGAAATTGCTTCTCCCGTTGCTTCGGAACCTAACTATCTCGTAGTTTTAAATTCCCCTTCCCTTTTCACTTTTCAAAATAAAGTTA
>DCVU01000154.1:2973-15322 GCA_002327415.1 Smithella sp. UBA2180 | reverse complement strand
TAAATAAACATTAAAAACAATAATCAGCAGTTTAATTGCTGGAAATATAAAAAGAAATACATTTTATTGGTATATTAATTGCGTTAAAATATTATAGGTAATTTTAAATAAAATTGGAGCAGGCAATGCGAAGAAAATCTGTTAACGGCTTTACTTTAGTTGAATTATTAATTGTAATAGCCATTATCGGAATTGTCGCCAGTATCGCGTCTTTTACCTGGCAGAATTATGTAAGAAACACCAACCTGAAAACTGCGGCAAGAGAGCTGACAAGTGATATCCAATTTATGAAGGGAAAAGCAATTGCCAGAAACGATTTAATTTATACCATTGACTTTAATACCGCGGGTAATACTTATACAATGCTCGAAGGAGCTACAACGCTGAGGGAAAAAACATTGGCAGATATCGGAGATGGGATCCAATTTGACGAAATAGCTCTTGGCGGACTATTCACTTTAACGTTTGAGAAGAGGGGCACTTTGTCACCATTTGGCCATATAACAATTAAAAACAGCAAAGGATCAAAGGCAAAAATTACTTTCAATATTACGGGAAGAACCTATGTTACATTCACTATGCTCTAAAAAAGGCATGGGCATGATAGAGGTGCTCATTGCCATTTTGTTGACCTCCGTAGGATTAATCTCAATCCTGAGTCTGCAATCTTCTTCGTGGAGATCAGTGAGCAAGTCTGATCATATGGGCAGAGCTGCAGGAATCTTATACAGCGAACTAGAAGCAAGGGAAGCAAACATCATGAATCCCAATCTTATAGTCACCGAAGAAACCACTGGCCCCACTCCGGTTCAAGCAAGCGGGGAGGCAGCGGCAGTTGAAGGAGATGCTACGTTTCTGGTTACGACAACAACTGAGAGCGCCGGTATTGGTGCCTGGCGGGTCACCGTCACCGTCACGTGGCCGCCCTTGAACACTACAGGAATAACCGAAAACATTGTGGTAACAAGACAGGAAAGATATAGATTTTAACACCCTATAAGGCAGGAGCATATGTGTGACAAGAGGGGATTTACTTTAGTCGAAATTTTGATAGCTTTAGCTGTCGGAACAATGATGATGGCGGCAATATATTCAATGATAAATTTATCTCAGAGGTCCAGTTCCGGTATTGAAAGAAGGGTTTCCGCCCAACAGGATGCCAAAACAGCTTTGGAGCTAATGGCTATGGAAATACGCATGGCATCTTACAACCCGTTATCGACTGCCGATGGTGCGATCTGGCTCAACCCTGCCACCTGCACGGCGGGAGATTTTTCCATCACTCCCGAACGCAAGGGAATTCAGGTGGCGACGGCAAACGCTATGACCATAGAGATGGATATTAATGATCTTGGGAGCGTCCGAGATGTTGCTAACGAAATTATCAGCTACAACTATGATGCGGGTAACCTTTATATAACAAGGGCAACAAATTGCGGGTCGGCGCAGCCCTTTTTGGGAGATACTGCAACAAGTGGAAGAACAAGAACTGTAAGAGTGATCAATGGGGATACTAGTATTTATAACCCGGTCATCCCTGTATTCAGATATTTTGACGGAGTCGGCAATGATATATCGGCTACGGTTGTCAGCGATCCCGGTAACGGCACGACGGGAATACCGGCGATCCGTAGAATTGAGATTACCCTGGCGGTGGAAACTGAAAATCCGGATGCTAATTCAGGACGCAAAAGAATGATTTACTCAACAAGCGTAATAGTCAGAAACCACGTACCGTAAATTTAAAAACGAGAAGGTATTTATGTTGAAACCAACTGAATATTACGTAAAGTCGGAAAAGGGATTCGCCTTTATTCTTGCTCTAATTGCCATCCTCATCATGATGGCATTGGGAACACTGGTCATCACTCTATCCACGGGCGATATAAAGACAAGCGCACAAGTTCTTGGCGAAAAGAAGACTATGCTGGCGGCGGAAAAAGGACTGGGCCGTATGACACAAATATTTAATGCTTTTAATCCTCCTACCGGCGTAACAACTACTTTGCCGGAAGATCTGGCTGTTGATCCGCATTCGCAGTACGAGATTTCTATACCGAATCTCACTGCTTCCCGCAGCATGCCTTTTTATTCTCTACCCTGGGGGATGGCCACCTATACTATCGATGTGACAGGTATCAATACGGAATATAATTCCAGAGTAACCATAGGAGTTGGTCTCGGATATGGGCCGATAGACTTATCTCTAATTTACAAATAAAAAACTTTTCTAAAATGATCGTTAAAATCTATGAAGAGGTGAGTAAAATGTCAAAGTATAAATTTGTTACAGGGTTAGTTGTTTTGATAATATTTGCATCCGTATCATTTAGTATCGCTTTAACCTCCACTTCTGAAGAATTAAATGCAGCTTCTTCGCCTTCAACGACCAAAATACTTAAAGTTGTGGGGATTGTAAAAATGATTACCGGTACTACTCTTTATCTGGAAAACAATAAACAATACAATCTAAGCAATGTCAAAGTCACATACAATAAAAGTAAAATAATTTCTAAAAAGAAACAAAAAGCGGAAATGTTCTTCGTAAATGATGTTTTAAAAGAAGTGACAATTAATTAGTTTATAGATAATCAGGGGGAGGTTTTCTAATGAAAAAGATAATAAAATTTGCCGTTGTTTTTATCGCCTTAGCAGTAATAACATGCCTGACGCCGCTGAATTTATATGCAGTATGTGCCGATGAACAGGAGTTGTTTACGGAAGGCTCATCTTATATGCCCAATGTTTTGATTATTCTGGATAATTCCCAAAGCATGGACGAAGATTTCAATGGAAATCTCGTTGGCCCCTGGGCAACCGGCAGCCGACTGGTGGAAGCGAAAAGGGCTATGCAGTTGATTGCTAATAAATATGCTAATTCCATGCGTATTGGTTTAATGACTTACAAACTCTCCGGAGTAAGTGATTACGATGTTCATAATGCGGTTTATTTTGCATCTTATGAACCGAAATCTTATTGCCCGAATCCGCCTGCTGAATGTCAGGATTACTGTAAAACAGATAATGCGGGAAACCAAGCAACTTGTCAAGCATCATGTGCTGCGCAGAATGCTGCCTTTGATGCCACTTACCGCGATGAAATTATCCCGTATTACGCTGTGGGTAGTGAACAAAGAAACAGGTATTGCAATTTGGTATATCCTAAAACCAACAGCTACCCCAATCCCGTAGATACTTCTCATAATATTTATTACAAATTACCCGGAACATTTTACGCCGGCTCAAATTATGGGACAAAATTCGGCTACGCAGGAAGTTATAATCCCAATGAAACAGTTGCTGATGGCTATCACCTTTATTCAACAAAGATAGGAACCAACGATGGAAGTTATAGCGGTAGTAATCCCGGCCAATACAGCAATTATTACGCTACATGGAATTTTACTCCTACAGACGAAGATATCGCCCTGGGCTTCAAAGATTTCGGCAGGAGAATGGCATGGTATTACGTGGGCAAAACCTGGTTTGCTGCAGGTTCACCAGGTCCGGGTTATCTTCATGTAGCGGCTGATACAAATAATGCATCTAATACTCAACTAAATAAACTGCTGGCTAAATTGGCTTTTAGCCCAACTTACCCAACTACAACAGTTACTGGTTCTGAGAATGACTATATGACTTGCAGCTCCGGAAATACGTGCAGTTATATTGTCAATGCCGGTTTAACGCCTATTGCCGGAACGCTCCAAACGGCTATTGATTATTTTAAAGGAACGGGCTATACTAGTCCCATTCAAGATTCCTGTCAGAAGAATTTTGTTATTTTTGTTACCGATGGTCTGCCCAGTGTTAATACAAGCGGAACAAAAGGCACGGCAGCGAGTTTGATGCCTGATGTTCTCACTAAGATTGATAAATTGCGTGCAGTAACAAAGAAAATAGGAGCCACCAATTATACATTCAATATACTGACTTTCGTAGTAGGAATGGCGTTAACTGCGGACGCCAAACCGTACCTGGATACGATGGCTTCCCGGGGCGGAACAGCAGTAGACGGACAAGCTTTATATGCCGATAATGCGGCGGGAATTGCTACCGCATTGGACAATATCATGTCCAATATTATCAGCCGCGCCTATAGTTTTGCCACTTCATCAATTTCCGCATCACGCACAGCCGATGAAAATTATCTTTATGAAGCGACATTCGAACCTGTTTCTACCTCTCCCTTCTGGAAAGGATACCTGAAAAAGTGGTCATTAGGCAGTGATGGCAGCATGTATCAGGTCGTATGGGAAGCCGGTAACAAGTTGCAGAGTATCAGTGCGGCCAGCAGAAACATGAAGACATTAATTGGCGGAAATCTTGTTAACTTTAAATCTTCCGACATTGATACGTCCACCCCTGTACCCTACACGAACATGACTTTCGCCGCGGATACGACCAGCACTAAAATTGTTACCAATCAAACCACTGCCGACAAAGTTATCAAGTTCATCAGAGGCTATGCTACGGATCCGGCGGATGGCACGGTTCTCAACCCCATTAACTGGAAGTTGGGTGATGTTTTTCACTCCAGTCCGATTACGCTGGGAACACCCTCTCCGTTCTATTACGATGTCATTGACAAGAATGATTCTTTCGCGGCATACAGAAGCGCTCACCCGCGAGCGAGTTCAGATGGTACGCGGATGCTTATTGCCGGAGCTAATGACGGACAATTTCATGCTTTTTTAACATCAACCGGTAATGAATTCTGGAGTTTTATTCCACCCAATCTTTTGCCTAAACTGCAGGATATTTATTACACAACGGCCTCATCGACGCTGGAGCATAGATTTTTTGTCGATGGCACGATAATGGCGATGGATTCGTGGCTGCCCTCTTCNNTGGGTAGAAATGATTGTGACTATACCAATACAGATAAAACGGCTGTTCGCCAGTCAACAAAATACTGGGCGACTACAGGATCAAACTGTTCTTCCGGCTTGCAGGAAAAATGGGATGCTACCCATCTTAATTATTGCGGTTACTATGCCTTCGATTTTACCGATACTCCGGGATCCGATCCATCATTTAAATGGACACTCAAACCTACGGCTACAGAAGCTCCCTATCTGGGCGAACCATGGAGCACCATCAGTCCGGGACGGGTGAAAATTGCTGGTATGGAAAGATGGATCGGTGTTATCGGCGGCGGTTACAACGGAGAACTGGCTTCCGCCGATAAAAGAGGCAAAGGAATCATTGTTTTTGATTTAAGAGACGGTACGCCTATCTGGTCTTATACGTACAGTGACAATGCGAATATGAATTATTCTATTGCTTCGCAGGTTACCCTGGTAGACAGCGATAACGACAATTATATTGATCGAGCTTATGTTGGTGATATCAAAGGTGATATGTGGCAACTCAAGTTCTGTACAAAGACGGATCTGGCAAGCAATCCTTCTTGCGGAACTTCCAGTTGGAAGGGTTCTTTGCTACTTACTCTAGATGGCGGTTCAGATAAATTTCCCGTCTACTATCCACCTAATCTAGCCTGGGACAGCAATAAGAATTTATGGTTATACTGGGCAACAGGCGATAAAATTGATCCGAACGGCGGCGGACCGGCGGCCTGGGTTTATGGCCTCAAAGCGCTTCTTTGTACAAATACTGATGGAACCCCTAAACCCTGTGCCAGAGATTTTGCCAATATTACCAGTGAAGAAAACACGTATTGTGGTGAAACAACTACAGGCACAGTAGGCTGGGCGATCAATCTTGCTGGTCAGGGAGAGCAGGTGCTTTCTCAACCAACTGCTTTTAATAAAGTATTGTACTTTACTTCTTTTACGCCATCATTGGGAAGCAGCGCTGATTGCACAAAAACTGGTCAATCCAATTTATATGCACTGAGCATCGATCCAGGCACAAGCGAATCTACTTGCACTGCCGGGAAAGGTTTAATTGATTCATTAGGCGCCAGAAGCCAACCCATTGGGGCTGGAATTGCGTCAGGGGCAACGATATCATATGGGCCGGGCGGTTCTACGCCCAATTTATATTATACTGTAAGCGGCGCCGGCGGACAAGAGGGGGGAACTTTATTGTCTGATTTTGTAGTTCCTGCACCAGGAAACTTGACGAACACGCTCTTCTGGAAGGACCGCCGTTTGGAGTAATATTTTGCTTGTACAGATAAATTGAGGAATAAACAAAATTTCTTGACATAAAGAGGATATCTTTTTATAGAGTCTCACAACCTCCGCTGTGCGGAATTGTTCAACTTGCAGTGACAAGCGGCAAATGATATTTAAAGCTGCTTGTCATTTTTTTATAAGGTATTTATTTAATCATGAAAAATAAGATTACAAAACTGCTGGAAAACGCTTTAAATGTTTCTGTCCAAAAGGGTCAGTTGCCCGAAGTTTCTTTGCCCTACATGGAAGTGGAAGCCCCCGCCAATCCGGAGCACGGCGATTACGCCGCCAATGCCGCGCTGATTCTGGCGGCGCAGGCCAAACAAAATCCGCGTAAAATCGCGCAGATAATTCAGGAAAATCTTCTCGATACGGGAAGTATTATCGAAAAGACGCAAATAGCCGGTCCCGGCTTTATAAATTTTTTCATCAAAGACGATGTCTGGCAGCAAGCTTTAAAAAATATTGACGAGCAAAAAGAAAAATATGGATTTATCAATTATGGCGGCGGTAAAAAAGTACAGGTGGAATTTGTCAGCGCCAATCCTACCGGACCTTTGCATATCGGTCATGCCCGCGGTGCAGTTGTCGGCGATGTGATTACCAATCTGCTGACAACTGCCGGTTATCGAATTTCCAAAGAATATTACATCAATGATGCCGGAAATCAGATGAATAATTTAGGCAAATCCGTCCTGCTGCGTTATCGCGAACTTAACGGCGAAAAAATCGAATTCCCAGTGACCTGTTACCGCGGCGATTATATCAAGGATATTGCCGGTGATATTATTAAAAAGGAAGGGGATAAATATCTAAAGTCCAATGAAGAAGAAACTATCCGCTATTTTACCAGAGTGGCTGGAAAGTCCATTCTTGAAGAAATTAAAGTTGATTTAAGGGATTTCGGAGTTGTCTTCGATGAATATTTCAGCGAAAAAGAACTTTATAAGGAAAGCGGCGTGACAAGACTTCTGGATGAATTGCAAACTCAGGGTTTTGTTTATTCCGACGGTGAAACCCTGTGGTTTAAAACAACTGATTTCGGCGATGAAAAGGACAGGGTTGTCATCCGCAAAAACGGCGAACCAACATATTTTGCCGCCGACATCGCCTATCATCAGAATAAATTTGCCCGTGGCTTTGAGATGATTATTGATATCTGGGGCGCTGATCACCACGGTTATATGCCGCGTATGTGGGCGGGAATTCAGGCGCTGGGTTATGAGAAAGAAGCTTTAAAAATTATTCTGGTGCAGTTGGTAAACCTGCTCCGAGATGGAGTGCCCGCGGCGATGTCCACGCGTTCCGGCGAGTTTGTCACTTTACGGGAAGTCCTTGACGAGGTGGGCAGAGACGCTGCCCGTTATAATTTTCTCATGCGGCGCTCGGACAGCCATCTTGATTTCGATCTGGAATTGGCCAAAAAACAATCCAGTGAAAATCCTGTTTATTATGTGCAGTACGCCCACGCGCGAATTTGCAGTATCTTGAAAATGGCGCAGGAGCGCGGCATTGCTATACCGGTTTACACTGATACCGATCTTTCCGTCTTGAATGAACCGGAAGAAAAAACCATGATCAAAATGCTGGTGAGTTATCCGGAAACTATCAACGGTGCCGCTAAATCTTTAGAGCCACACCGCATTCCTTTTTATCTAAATGAGTTAGCCGGAGTTTTCCATAGCTATTATAACAAAAATAAAGTAATTTCAGAAAATGATCAGTTGACGGGGGCGAGATTGTTCCTGATAAAAACAATCAGAATTGTTTTACAAAATGCTTTGAAAATTTTAGGTGTGAGCGCACCGGAAAAAATGTAGTGAGCCAAGCTGAAAACGAATCCCGACGAGTCGGGATGAAGTTTGAAGCGTAAGGCGAACTATCCCCGAAGCGAAGCGGAGCGGGATACCGAGATCAAAGACTGATTTATCTTGATAATATTTTAAGTTAAAAACATGGCTTCCGGAAATATTAAGAACTTTGAATTGAAAGTGAGGAAGGCGGGCGTAATCATCATCGTTGCAGGAATGGTCGCTCTTTTATGTACGGCTTTTTTGTTCGGTGTTGAAGTTGGCAAGAATATTGATGTTTATCCGGAAAAAATTGCCGCGTTTCCTCAAAAAGCATTAGCGTTGGTTTGGCGGCCGGCTAAAATCAATGCCGCCCAAGGTACATCTGCTAATAAAAGCGGGCAGAATCATCAACCCCAGGAAAATATGGATCTGACTTTTTACAGCGCCTTGACCAGTAAAAAAGGTGCTTTAAAAGAAGAATCGATTCCGGATAAACAATCAATATTCTTGCAACCCCAAAGTGAAGAAAAAAACGTTATCGGAGATTTTAATATAGACGTTCAAAAAACACCAGAGATAGTAGGCGAGAAAACGAAAGGGAAAGGTGAACCTAAAGCAAAAGAAATTGCACAGTCGGTTGCTTTCAAAAAGCAGAAATTTGCAATTCAGGCCGCCTCTTTGAAGGATAAAACCACGGCGAATAAAATGAGTAAAAAAATAGCGTCATTAGGTTTTATGTCACAAGTGATTAAGGTTGATCTTAAAGGGAAGGGGGTTGTGTTTCGCGTGGTTGTTTCCGGTTTTGAAGATAAAGCTCAAGCAGATGAAGCCGCGCAAAAAATCGCCCAGAAAACAGGAACAAATTGCATTATCAAAAGCATTAATAGCGAAACAAAGAAAAACTAAAAAATATATCAGTTTATGGTTGTTTAATTATGTTCGAAAATCTATCTGAAAAATTAGAGAGTATTTTTAAAAAAATAAAAAGCCGCGGAATTTTAAACGAGGAGAATGTTAATGCATCGCTCAAAGAAATCCGTATGGCGCTTTTGGAAGCCGATGTTAATTTCAAGGTAGCTAAAGATTTAATCGAAGATATCCGAATACGGGCAATCGGCAAAGAAGTTCTTGACAGTATTACTCCCGGACAGCAAATAGTAAAAATCGTTCATGACCGTTTGGTTGATCTTATGGGAGGGGTTAGCGCCAATATCAAATTCGGCTCACGGATTCCTGCTCCAATCATGCTTGTTGGATTACAGGGCTGCGGTAAAACAACAACTGCCGCAAAGCTGGCTCTTTTGTTATCAAAAGAACAAAAGAAAGTTTACCTTGTATCGGCAGACGTCTATCGGCCCGCCGCCATTGAACAACTGGCCCTGCTGGGAAAACAGATAAATACGGGTGTCTTTGATTCCAGCGGTCTTAAAAATCCTGTGGAAATTTGCTTTCAGGCAGTCGAACAGGCCAAAAAAAATGGTTGTGAAGTAATAATTATTGATACTGCGGGACGCTTACACATTGATGACGTCTTAATGGAAGAACTTAGAAAAATTAAAGAAAAAATCAATCCGGCGGAAATTATTTATGTTGCCGATGCCATGACCGGACAGGATGCCGTTAATGTCGGAGCAAAATTTAATGAGCTTATCGGTATTGACGGCGTAATCATGACAAAAATGGACGGCGACGCGCGAGGCGGCAGCGCGCTGTCTCTCAAATCGGTCATAGGGAAACCAATAAAGTTTGTGGGCGTAGGTGAAAAAATAGATAATCTGGAGGTATTTCATCCTGAAAGAATGGCCTCCCGCATTCTCGGGATGGGCGATATTCTGACTCTGGTGGAAAAAGCACAGGCCAATATTGATAATAAAACGGCTCTTGAGTTACAAAAAAGCATTAAAAAAAATAATTTTTCTCTGGAAGACTTCCGCAATCAACTGGCTCAAATCAAAAAAATGGGATCAATGAAAGATATATTAGGGATGATTCCGGGTTTGGGAAAAATGAAAGCGCTCAAAGACATCGAGCCCGATGATAAGGAATTGGTTAAAGTTACCGCTATAATTGATTCTATGACAAAAGAAGAGCGCTACAACTACCTGATCATTGATGGACGCAGGCGCAAAAGAATTGCGCTTGGCAGCGGAACGTCTGTTCAGGATGTAAACCTTTTGTTGAAGAATTATATGGAAATCAAGAAAATGATGAAAAAATTTAATAAAAAAGACGGTATTAAATCGTTAATGCGTAATTTCCCCTTTTAAAATGGAAAAAACTATGATAAAAAAACATGGAATGTATTATTTTAAGGAGGTATTATTTAAAATCGATGGCTGTTAAAATTAGACTAACTCGTATGGGTGCGAAAAGTAAACCCTTTTATCGAATTGTGGCAACTGATACAGATTCTCCCCGGGATGGAAAATTCTTGGAAATTTTAGGTAATTACGATCCTAAAAAAGATCCGGTGGAAATTATTGTGAAAGAAGAACGTGTTAAGAACTGGTTGTCAAAGGGTGCCAAAGCAACCCTAACGGTAGCTAATTTACTGAAAACAAAAGGAATTGAAGCTAAAATTAAATAAGATGATTTTGTTTTTTTGATCATTTACAAGGCTGGATATGGGGAGTTTTTATATGGCCACGTGTCGTTTAAGCATGGAAATTATAGTTGATAAAATGATTTCAAAAAGAAATTAATCAAAATCAGCGGAGGTTATGACGATGAAGGAATTGGTCAAGTATATAGCTCAGGCTTTGGTAGATGTTCCGGATAAGGTTGAAGTAAAGGAAACCATCGGTGAACAAACATCTGTAATTGAATTGCGTGTAGCGAAAGAAGATTTAGGTAAAGTCATTGGGAAACANNGTTTTGACCTTAGAAAAATTGGTTTGTCCGGAAAAATATTATTTGTCGAATTGGAAGGCATACCGGATGTGAAATCAGCACAGGCTTTAGTTGGTTGTACAGTTTTTTTGCCGGAGGATATGCTGGAAGAATTGTCTGAGGGAGAATATTATTGGCGAGATATTATCGGGATTAATGTTTATAATGAAGACGATAAATATATAGGCCAAATAGAATCTGTTTTTCCCACAGGCAGTAATGATGTTTATGTCTGCAAGGGAGAAGAAAGAGAAATACTACTCCCTGCTATTTCCGAGGTAATACGTAAGATAGATATTAATCGTCGTGTTATGACGGTAAGATTACTGGAAGGGCTGTAAAAAGTGGTTAAGTTTGATGTCCTATCCATTTTCCCCGAAATGTTCACGTCTCCACTCAATTTCAGTCTGCTCAAAAAAGCTCAAGAAAAAGGTCTTTTAAGTATTTCCCTGCACGATATACGTAGTTGGGCGGATGATAAGCATAAAATGACTGACGACGCTCCTTACGGTGGAGGCTGCGGAATGGTCATGAAGGTGGAGCCGGTGGAAAAGGCTCTTAACAAAATCAGAAATCTTCAAGATGATTCAGTGGTGGTATTGATGACTCCGCAGGGAGAGGTGTTGAATCAAAAAATAGCGGTTGAACTCTCCGGTAAAAAAAGTATAATTATTATTTGCGGACGTTATGAGGGTGTTGATGAAAGAATAAGGGAACATTTGGTTGACCGCGAAATTTCCATCGGCGACTATATATTAACCGGCGGTGAGCTTCCCGCGTTGATTTTAATTGATGCCGTTTCCCGATTTATTCCCGATGTTTTGGGGAACCCCGAATCTACGCAAAGTGAATCTTTTTCTGCAAATATTTTGGAATATCCGCAATATACAAGGCCGGCGGAATATAAAAACTGGGGTGTGCCCGATGTTTTATTATCCGGAAATCACGCTGAAATCGAAATCTGGCGTAAAAGAAAATCATTGAAAAGGACATATCAACGCCGTCCGGATTTACTTGAAAAAATAAAACTTTCAGATGAAGATGAAAAAATTATGGATGAAATTAAACAGGAAGATATATAAAGTCTTGATTTTGAGAAGTTTATAATGTATGGGTTTTCCGCTGTTAATTAGGACAATTTAATCCTAAATGGAAAAGCACTGATGCTTTACATAGTTCTTTTACATTATCCGGTGTATAATAAAGAAGGCAAAATTGTAACTACAGCCATTGCCAATATGGATATTCATGATATTGCGAGACTTACAAAAACATATGCGGCGCGGAGACTTTACATAGTCAATCCTATTCCGGAACAACGGAATCTGGCTCAAGAAATTATCGATCACTGGAAGGAAGGATACGGAGCCACTTTCAATAAATTCCGCCAGGCTGCTTTTGAATTGATAAAGACAGAAGAAAGACTGTCTGATGTTTTGACCGATATTTTCCGGGAAACGGGCAATGTACCGAGAATTGTCGTTACCGGGGCTAATTTTTCAGGTGATCTTTTAAAATTTG
>DCVU01000154.1:0-2875 GCA_002327415.1 Smithella sp. UBA2180 | reverse complement strand
ATAAATAATGCAATGATTGCAGGAGGAAATATAAATGAATGTTATAGAAATGCTTGAAAAAGAATATATGAGAGGCGATATCCCCGGTTTCAAAACCGGTGATACGGTAAAAGTACATGTGCGCATCATTGAGGGCCAAAAACAGAGAATCCAAGCTTTTGAAGGAGTTGTCATTCGTAAGAAACGCGGTAATAGCAGAGCCAATTTTACAGTGAGAAAGATTTCTTATGGCGTTGGTGTAGAAAGAACATTTCCTTTGCATTCTCCGATTATTGACCAGATTGAAGTGATTACCAGAGGGAAGGTATCCAGATCACGTCTTTACTATTTAAGAAGTTTAAGAGGCAAAAAAGCAAGGATCAAGGAAGCAACAAAAAACTGACAAAAATTTGTACTAAATTAAATTCGAACCAATATTGAGTTATTCTTTTATTTTTTCAATCCCGCTAATTGGAATCTCCAACTCCAACCGAGTGGGGGGATGGGCCGTAACCCGCGGGAGGTCGCTTGGACACTTTTGAAAAAATTGCGTACCAGGAAGGCTACCAGTTCATTGCCGGCATTGATGAAGCGGGCAGGGGACCTCTGGCCGGGCCGGTTGTGGCAGCGGCGGTGATTCTTCCTCCCGGTTATTTGAATTCTGAAATAAAAGATTCCAAAAAACTTTCAGCAGGCAAGAGAGACGAATTATACGAAACAATTAACAGAGAAGCCATTGCGGTCGGTATGATTGTTGTTGATGCGGATATAATCGATCGTGTCAACATTCTCCAGGCGACCCTTCAGGCCATGCGCGACGCTGTTTTAGAACTTCCCGCTTCTCCTGATTTTCTTTTGATAGACGGCAATCAACGTGTTCCTATCCTGACTCCGCAAAAACCGATTGTCAAAGGAGACTCTCTGAGTATTTCCATCGCTGCGGCGTCAATTATCGCCAAAGTATCCCGCGACCGGATCATGGAAATGTATCATCGCCAATTTCCTCATTATAATTTTCAGCGAAACAAGGGCTATGGAACTAAAGAGCACCTTGACGCCATTAAAAAATTCGGCATTTGTAAAATTCATCGCAAATCATTTCATGTGAAAAATTTGAATCAAACCAAGCTAGAATTCAACGTTTAAGATGAAAGATTCGGCAAAAATTAAAACAGGGGAAAAAGGTGAAAAAATAGCGGCGGCTTATCTTAAAAAGAACGGTTATCGTATAATTGAAACAAATTTTCGTTGCCCTATAGGTGAAATAGATATCATCGCTCAGGAAAAAGATGAACTTGTTTTCGTTGAAGTTAAAACAAGAACTTCTGAAGAGCTTGGATATCCTGAACAGGCGGTGGGAATAAAAAAACAGAAAAAGATGTCTCAGCTGGCGCTGTGGTATTTACAGAAAAAAAATATCAAGGATACCACCGCAACGCGATTTGATGTGCTGGCTATAACAATGTTTCCGGCAGACAATGAAATAAAATTGATAAAAAATGCTTTTGATTTNNTTAAAATGGTTTAACGACGGCTTACCAATGGGATAAACGTTAAAGCCGATTTTAAAACATTTCTTGTGATCCAGAATATTACGGCCATCAAAAAGAAAGGCAGGTTTAACCATTGAGCGGTATATCTTTCTAAAATCCAGCCTCTTGTATAAATCCCAGTCGCTGAGTATCAGCAGCGCATGGCAACCGGCTACCGCCTGGTAAGGATCATAGATATATTTTATATTTCCTTTGATGCCGGCAAGATCAACAGCGGCATTCTTTAACGCTTTAGGATCGGAGATAGTTAGTTCTGCGTGCTCCGCAAGTAATTTTTGAGCAATATAAATTGCGGGGCTTTCTCTGGTATCGCTGGTATCGGCTTTAAAAGCAAATCCTAAGATACATATTTTTTTCCCGGCCAGCGTACCGAACATCTTGTTAAGAATGTTAGCAATAAAACGTTCCTGCTGGTATTCATTAATACTAATAACGCTTTCCCAGTAAGAAGCAACTTCATGCAAACCATAATGTCTGCAAAGATAAACAAGATTTAAAATATCTTTTTTGAAGCATGAACCGCCGAAACCGATGCCTGCTTTAAGAAATTTGTCGCCGATCCGGCTGTCCATTCCCACAGCCTTGGCCACTTCAGAAACATCAGCATCGGTTTTCTCGCACAGAGCAGAAATGGAATTGATGGATGATACTCTTTGTGCCAGAAAGGCATTGGCAACTAATTTGGATAATTCACTGCTCCAGATATTGGAGGTGATAATTTTTTTCGATGGAATCCATCGCGAGTAGAGTTCAATCAAATCCGCTCGTGCTTTCAATCCGCTTTTTGTTTCATGAGAACCGATGAGAACCCGGTCGGGATTTTCCAGATCGCTGATAGCTGTGCCTTCCGCCATGAATTCCGGATTGGAAAGAACTTCAAATTTAATTTTTCCTTTCGCTGAAGATAAGATTTTTTCCATAGCCAGTGCGGTTTTAACCGGTAAAGTGCTCTTCTCGATTACGATTTTTGATGATCGGGAATGTTTCAGTATTTGCCGAGCCGTTTTTTCCACGAATTGTAAATCGGCTGCCAACCCGGCACCGGTACCGTAAGTTTTAGTAGGTGTATGGACACTGACAAAAATAATGTCATTTTCTTTTATCTGGGTTTCGATATCTTTTCTAAAGAATAAGTTATTACCACGAGTTTTTTTTACAATTTGATCCAGCCCCGGTTCATAAACAGGAAGCTGGGCCGAATTCCAGGAGTCAATGCGATCAGGATTGGTATCCACTACGGTTATTCGATAATCTGGACACTTATAGGCAATCATGGCCATGGAAGGACCGCCGACATAACCGGCCCCGATGCATAGAATTTTTTTCTTAAATTTCATTTTATA
>DCVU01000167.1 GCA_002327415.1 Smithella sp. UBA2180 | reverse complement strand
TATCATCTTTTTTTGATTTTTGTTTTTCGTAATTTTTTAATAAGTTACGTATGGCTTCTTCAAGTACATCATTAATCGGTCTTTCGAGATCTATAGCTAGTTTTTTAAACTTCTTGAGTAAATCGGCATTGATTTGATTAGTGAACATTTTCTTTTTCATATTTATATAAATATTTTATGTTAATCAATAAATCAAGATAAATTTAAATAAATATATCAATAATAAACAAAGTTAGTTATTTGCCAATAAATTTTATTTGTAATGAATCAAATTCCGTCTGCGGCTAGTTGTTCTACAAGTTTCATTTGACGATCAGAAAGCTTCTTGGGAACGTCGATATTGATTTTTACATACTGATCCCCTTTGAGAGCTCCTTTTAATCCCGGTACGCCATAACCCTTCATACGAATTTTGGTGTTATTTTGCGTGCCAGGGGCAAGCTTGATCCTTTTTGTGGTTCCATCAAGCATCGGAACATCAATTGAAGTTCCGAGAACAGCCTGGGTGAATTTTATCGTCTTTTCAATATAGAGATCATTTCCGTCTCTGGCAAAAATAGGATGCGGCAATACGTTTATATTCAAGTATAAATCGCCGCTGGGGCCTCCGTTATTACCCGATAATCCTTTACCGGGCAGTCTTAGTTTTTTGCCGCTGCTGATTCCGGACGGTATCTTTACACTGATATCTTCTACACGATTTTCCAGTTGAAAAGAAATCTTTTTATCGGCGCCAAACACTGACTCTTCTAAAGTAATAGATAAGTTATATTCAGCATCCTGTCCTTTTTGAGGCATATTTGCGTACTGTTGCTGGCCGCCACCGCCAAACAGGCCGGCAAAGGGATCGTCATAATCATCACGGGCGCCGCTACCTCCCCTTCTGGTCGTTCGAAATGTTGTTCTTCCTCCCCCTGCCCTTGCTCCGCCAAAACCAAAACCCCTTAATATTTCGTCCAGATCGACATCCCGGAAAATATCTTCCTGAGAATACTGCTGCCGGTACTGATCGGCGGAACCGAATTGGTCGTATTCTCCGCGCTTTTTATCGTCGCTTAAAACGGCGTAAGCCTCGCTTATTTTTTTAAACTTCTCTTCCGCAGCCTTATTATTAGGATTTTTATCCGGATGCCACTTTAAAGCAAGCTTACGGTATGCCTTTTTTATATCGTCTGCTGNNGGATATTTTTACGAGGCCTTAAATATTACGCATTTATTTTCGTTAATTTAAGCATCAATTCCCATTTGAAAAGCGGCTAAATTTATTTTAATCAATTTTTCCGGGAAGGATTTCTTAATAACACTTTCCCAAATAGATTTATCAATATTTATAAGGTTAGATGCCGCGCCTAAGAGAACCACATTCGCTGTCTTTATGTTACCCGCCTTTTGCGCCAGTTCAGCCGCGTTGAAATGAATCACTTTGGCGTAATGTTCTTTTAAAAAGGAAACAGCATCTTCCGGATATGGCGCATCGCCCATATTGACTGCCGGAGGATAAATTTCTTCCGTATTCATAATAATGACGGCATCTTTTTTGAGGAATTTTAAATAGCGCAGAGATTCCATTTTTTCAAAAGCAATAAGCATTTGGATGGTTCCCGGCTCGGCCAAAGGAGAATAGACTTTCTTCCCGTAACGAACATGGCTGGTCACACAGCCACCACGTTGAGCCATGCCATGAACTTCGCTTTTTTTGACATCCAGACCGGCTTCCATTATAACCTCGCAGATTATATCACTAGCTCGTAAAATCCCCTGCCCGCCAACACCGGCAAACAATATGCTTTTTACTTCATTATCAGCCATTTAAATATATTCCTCTAACCCCAATAAACGGGATAAGTGCGTTAACGAAATTATTTTCTGCCAGAAAAGCGCAGAAAATAATTTCTAACTTACTAAACTAACTTATAGCACCGAATTTACATACCTGCTCGCATAAGCCACATCCGTTACAAATGGTTCCATCTATGAAGGAAACACCTTTTCGTTTTGACCCTTCCTTCGTGATGCCTTTTTTCCAGGAAATCGGCGGGCAATTTAAATCTAAACACATTTTGCAGCCTTCACATTTTTCCTGATCAACTTTCAACGCCAGTTTCGCTTTAATATTTGCTCTTTTAAATAAAGCGCATGGTCTTTGGGCAATGATGACTGAGGGGCCGTCTTTGGCCAGTTCTTCTTTAATGGCGCTTCTTGTTGCTTTCTGATCAAGAGGATCAATAATCTTTATATTTTCAACTCCTAGAGCCGCTACTAAAACCTTTAGATTAACTTTTTTTGCCTCTTTTCCCATTAGGNNAAAGTAGAGTCGCCGATTACTCCAACCACCTTGCCCTTCCCTTTTTCTTTCAAGGCTTTGCTCATGCCGTGCGCCATGCCGATACTGGCACCCATGCAGATGCAGGAATGCAAACCATCCAGAGGTTTCATGTAAGACAGTGTATAGCAGCCGATATCGCCGTGGACGTAAACTTTGTGTTTACGCAATGCGTAAAATAAGCCGCGGTGTGGACAGCCCGGACAAAGATTAGGCGGACGCGGCGAGAGGTTTTCATTATAAGGCGAAACGGTTACGCGCATGTTTTTTTCAATCGCGTTTTTTATAATGCCGGGATCAAATTCAAGTGTATAAGGAAATATTTCCTTGCCGATTACTTTAATGCCCATCGCTTTGATCTGTTCTTCCAGGAAAGGATCCAGTTCTTCAACGACATATATTTTCTTAACTTTAGATGCAAAATCGCGAATCAACTTCTCCGGCAACGGATAAACCATGCCCAATTTTAAATATGAATAATCGGGAAAGACTTCTTTGGCATAGTTATAAGGCATTCCAGCTGTAATAATTCCAACGTTCGGATTGTTTATTTCCATTCTGTTTTCAGAAAAAGTTTCTACGAATTCTTTCAACAACTGCTGTCGTTTTTCCACCTCCACCCTTCGCAGTCGGGCACAGTGAGGTACCATAACGTATTTCTCGGTGTTATAGACGAAACCTGTTTTGTCTATATATTTTTCAGGGTCTTCAACAGTTACAACTGATTTGGAATGAGACACGCGTGTGGTAGAACGTAAAAAAACCGGCGTATCAAATTTTTCGCTGATTTCAAAAGCAAGCTTGATATATTTCTTAGCTTCCTGAGCATCGGCTGGTTCCAGCATGGGAATCTTGGCAAACCGGGCGTAATTACGATTGTCCTGCTCATTTTGAGAGCTGTGCAGTGAAGGATCATCGGCACTGACAATAACCAA
>DCVU01000095.1 GCA_002327415.1 Smithella sp. UBA2180 | reverse complement strand
TATCGTTCTGCCCTCGCACAGTGATTTTCTTGTCTTCAATCTTCACAGCGATTTCACTGTCAATGTCGATATCAGCTTTGCCGAACACCTCAGCACGCTCCAGCGATTCCAACAATGATTTCGGAAACTGGATTTCGGTAGGTTCTTCGATCTCAAAGAACGGTGTTAAATCCGGGTACTGCTCCAGGTAGATGCGGCCGGAAAAGATCAGATTTTCCTTCGTCTTGAAATGCACCCAGCCATCCGTCTTGCAGTATTTTTCCATATCGTACTTAACAAGGTGCTGCGCGTTTGCGGCCGGTAACAGCATTTCAAAAGCGATAGCATCCTGAATAATGACTCTTGTCATGCGGAAGCTGTCTGAGGACTCCACGTTGTTTTCCATAACATGCACGCAAGTGAGTTTCGGCTTGCTCATGTCCTTTGATGCTGAAAAGAGGCAGGTTTTTACAGCCTGCAAAAAGTCTTTGGGAACGGCGCGCCACTTCTTCATCTGGCCGAGTTCTTCCAGGGGTAATTTGCATTCCGGATCAAATTTAATGCCACCTTTCATCTTGCCGGACTGGAACAGCATTTCACCGCCTTCGATTTCCAGGTCAATTTCATCCGTTTTCAGCTTGTTCAGCAGCTTGATTAATTCGGCCGCTGGCACTGCCCCGCAGATGTTAATGCCGGTTGGAACGGATAAGGCAATGTCGTCATTGTACGCTGCGATCTTGTCACCGAGGAATGCGAAGTGGTTCGAGTGTTCTATGATGTCCTTGTTAGCGAGTGCCAGCTTGAGCTGGTTCAGCTGCCCGAGTAAATTTGATTTGATAATTTTCATTTATGCTCCTTTTCAAAATTAATAAATGCGACCCACCATTTTTCAAAATAATGCTTAATGAAAAAAAAGGAGGGCAGCCTATTATACTGGTGTTTTAAGTACATTTCTTTTTCAAAAGGAATGTTGTTAAATAAAGACATCCCGCCTGCTATAAATATCTTCATAATTCAAATCCTGCCCTGCTTCTTTTGGTTTTAAATGGCTGCGGCCACGGTGGAATTGCTTTTTCCAGATCCAGATAATAAATAATATTCAATTCATCCCGCTGTTTGTAATCATTGCAGAGGCCAGCTTCAATAACCGTTTCAACCTCCCGCTTTCCGTTTGCGGCTTTCCCATTCCACCGCTCCCCATCTATCAATTTATATTTATCAGATTCAGTCCGGAACTCAGAACGGCCTACCTTGAATCCTTTGCGATCAAGGTATTGCTGGATAATCTTTTGCTCAAATGGTGAAAAGGTCGTTAAATGCTGCCCTGCTTCTTTTTGATTCGGGGATCTGTTGGACACCGAAACTTTCCAAGGATTCACCAGATATTGGAATTTATTCGATTGCCATTTAGGCACAATAACACCACCCATTCTTCCTGTTGCCTGCCAAGATGTCGAATCTACTGAGTACCAGGAATATCTAAGCATGAGACGAAGAGATGTTACGGCAAAACCATGCCATTTATTAAGAGGCATCCCTTTTGCGTCTGTAACGTAAGGCATGCAAGAATCCAGCCATGTTATTTTTTGTTCTGTTGTTCTGTCATTTGCAGGAGAAAGGCCAATATATGGAATCTGCAACATACGCTTTAACCATTTGAAATCTTCACCTTGATGGAAAACGTGTAGCAATTTTTCTTTAGGAATGCCGGCGCTCAACATAAATTGATAATTGTGCCACCCTTTTTTTGCAGAAATCTCAGCCTCTTCTTTTGTTGGTTTTCTACCAAATTCAGCAGGTATTACGTCTAAATTAACAACAAAATCTATATTATCCAAGTATTTAAGGCAGAATTTTGTATATTCCTCAATATCAATTGAGGCTTTTTTATTCCACGCAGAAAAAGCCCCGCTGTCCATCATAATAAAGGGTTTTTTATTTTGCTCTTTCTGCTGTGACATTGATTACAGTCCCTCCTCTTGCATTGAATTGCCCGACGACTTTCATCCATCGCGGCAAACAGACGGCAAAGCAGTCTTCAAGTATTTTATTTGTAATGGTCTCCATGAAAGATCCGCAGGAACGAAATGCAAAGAAGTACA
Source organism: Smithella sp. UBA2180 (assembly GCA_002327415.1). GTDB lineage: Bacteria > Desulfobacterota > Syntrophia > Syntrophales > Smithellaceae > Smithella. The sequence continues at coordinate 2,718 of DCVU01000095.1, read as the reverse complement.
TCTTCAATGATTTGGACTCGATGCACTTTTTGTCAGGTGCATACTGGATGATGATATTTGCAAAATCAGGCTGTCCCGTTTTCGGACACAGCGATGTGAATTCAGGAAAAATGAACTCAACCTGATATTCTGATTCCGGGTACTTGTTTTCAAATGTTTCCAGAATTTCGATAGAAGGATCTGCGTACTCATATACGGTTTTTTCGGATCCAAGTTTATTTAAATGCTGTCCTTCTTTTTTCATGTGCGCTCCTATAAAATAGTGAGTGGTTTATTCCGTAAAGCTGTATTTTCCGCCCATTCAATGATTTGGCTGCATTTGTTTTTTAAATTAAAATAATTACACCATTCTTCCAGTCTTTTAATTTTACGAATTACAGCTTCAATACTTGCGTGTGTTCGGAATCTGTCATTTGAAATGCATTGCGCACCTCGTTTTTGATCCGTGGCTCGAAGCATATTCCACGCCCTGCCATATACAGCTTGTGATAATATATTTGGATGTGCAGATGATTGATAAATATAAAATCGAATTAATTCAAAATCACAACTAAAAGGGTTAACTGTATGAATACCCGTCTTCTTTAGATACGTATTTGCAATGATGCTCTTTATTTTCGACCTGCGTATCAGATATAATTTCATAATTAACTCCATTTAATTTAACTCGACGGGCCTTAACATTATTTGGTTGCTTTTCCGAAGGCAGGTAATCAAGAGAGAAGCAAGAGCAACAAGCACCACATCCAAGAATGCATTTAATTGGCTGTAATAATGAGGGCTTTACTATCAAAGCCTTGGGTATATATATATGGCCTTTGTATTCAAACCGCTCTGATGTAATTGCATTAAAATAGCTTGTTACTATTTTATCCATTGTATCGCGCATTTAAATCAATCTCATTAATTCTTGTTTTGCTGATGCATCCGTTAAAAACGTTCCTTTGAGGCTGCTGGTGACCATCATCGAATGCTGTTTCTCCACGCCGCGCATCTGCATACAAAGGTGCTTTGCTTCAATAATACAGGCGGCACCCAGTGGTTTCAGATGCTGCATTAGAGCCTCGGTGATTTGCTCGCCGATCCGTTCTTGAATCTGAAGGCGCCTGGAATAAATCTCTAACAGCCTCGCCAGCTTTGAAATCCCGAGCACCTTTCCATTTGGGATATATGCAATATGCGCTTTGCCGATAAATGGCAGCATGTGGTGCTCGCACATTGAAAACATTTCAACGTCCTTCAACAGAATGATTTGATCATATGTTTCAGAATCAAAGCATTTCATGATATCCGCAGGATCTTTCTGGTACCCAGAATACAGATGCTTGTATGATTTGACCACCCGATCCGGCGTTTCTTGGAGCCCTTGTCTGTCCGGATTTTCGCCGATGTACTGCAATTGTTTGACTACGGAATCCCCGATGGATCTTGTTTCGTCACCTTCCCAGAAATACACAATCCAGTCTTTAGTAGTATGGAGAAAATCAGTAGAGGCACCTCCGGCCAAAACCGGCATTTCAGGACGACCATGAATCGCAAAGAAGTCATTTTCAGGGAATCGTTGCCTGGTGGCACCGGAATCGATTATATCATCCACAATAAGGGTAGCTTCATTTGGTTCTTTCGTCAGCTTTAAATGCATCCCGGCAGATAACGCGACTGCTAAAGGAACCCCGCCGGACGGAACACCATAGATACTGGAATACCGATGCCGGCATGGGGTAATTTCCTGAATAATTGCTTTGACATCCTTTTCAAAATCAATCGGAGAATAGTATATTTTATTCATATTGAATCGGGTCCTTTTTATTGATATTTGCGAAGCCCTCTAAGCGTTCCTGGCAACTGCCGCATTTTCCGCAGCTGAGTGGCTGGTCCTTGTAGCACGTCCGTGTCAAGTGATACGGAACCGGAATTGATAATTCAAATCCTTTTTCCAAGATGGTTGTTTTCGTATCTTGAAGAAAAGGGGCGTCAATCCGGATCTCGCCATTGGAAGCTTGAATTATGGCCTGATTCATGGATGCGATGTACCCGGCACGGCAATCTGGGTAAATATGATGATCCCCGGAATGCACCCCCAATGCAATGGCATTTGCGCCGCAGGATTCAGCGATTCCCAGCATGAACGCGATGAAGATGGTATTCCTGCCAGGCACCACCGTTTTACGCATGTTCTCCGCTTGATAATGGCCTTCCGGAATATTACCACCAGAAAGTAACAGGTCGGATTTGAATGCTGAAAAAGCCGCGGTCAAATCAATATGGGTAGGCAATTGTATGTCGGCATACCTGTCCCGGTAATACTGGGCAATTTCAAAAGCCGCTGCATTCTCGTATTGATTGTGCTTTGACCCATACGTGAAAATTACAGGATAAACAGAGTGGCCCTGCTCAAGCAAAACACCGAGTAGGGTCACCGAGTCCATGCCTCCTGATAAGGAAAGAACGGTTTTCATTAAAACGAAAGAATGCCTTTTTCGCTTTCTTTAACCAATGTGGGCCATTTGTTGTATTTCGGGTTTTTTCCATCTGTCAATTCTGTTTGCACAGTGGACGCTGATATTTCAGGAAATTTTGCAACGGTTTTTTCAATGATTTCTGTTTTGGTGTATTTTCCTTTCTTAATCAATTCCTCTTCGAGTGCCCTTCTTTCTGCGCCGCTCCCTCTTATAACTTTAGCAGGCTTTCCGGCTTTCTTTTCCGGTTTTGCTTCCG
>DCVU01000003.1 GCA_002327415.1 Smithella sp. UBA2180 | reverse complement strand
CATGGAAGGATAAAGAAACGGAAATTTATATATTTTCGGCTGATTATTTCGGCGATACAGATTAACCGTAGAATATTCCTCCTTTAACATTTAATGCGAACAATTATTTGAAGGATGATGTTTGTGATAAAAACTGGTAAATGTTTTGTTGTCGGGATTATGCTTTTAGTGATGTTGGCAGGATTTGTTTTATATTCGCCAAGGTTTTTACTTTATTCTTCGGAATACAAGAAGTCAAATGCGATAATACTTATTTTGGGACCGGATTTTAAAGCGCGTCAAAAAGAAGCTTATAAATTAATAAACGAAGGGATGGCTGATTACTTAATTATTCCAGCTTATCATAAAGTTTACAGAGTTAATGATATAGAAACTAAAAAATATTTATCACCGAATTTATATTTGTTTAAATCAGGTCAGAAGAATATTGCCGTGCCTCCAAGTTTTTATGAAGATACACATTTGGAAATAATTGAAGCCCAAAAAATAATGTCTGGTTATGGACTGAAATCCGCTATATTTATCAGTTCCCCATATCATATGCGCCGGATCAAACTAATTGCCATGAAAGTATTCGATGCGGATAAAGGTGATTTTTATTTTGTGCCGACACGTTACGAAAAAGCTCCAGGCAACTACTGGGAATTATCGTTAGCCGATTGGAAAAAAGTGAGAAGAGAATACGGTAAAATAATGTGGTTTTTTCTTTACTTTCCGTGGTCAAGGTAAGTTATCCCACGTCGCTTCGCTCCNNGGGATAATTGCAACATAGGATGAAGGCAGTGGGGCTTGGTGCTGCGCCTGGAAAACTACTTGAAGAAATGAGAGAGATAAAATCCCTCGATGTTCTTTTGCCGACGCGGGATAAATAAATCATAATATCACTACTTTGCCATTTTTTGGCTACGGAAGATGGGTTAGATTCGGTTTAGTGTAACAAATTGCCCAGTCGCTGCCAGCGAAGATTATGTTCGTCGTGGTTCCACGACCAGTAAATTATAAAAGCTTTTCCTTCCACCTCTTTTAAATTGACAAATCCCCAGAAACGGCTGTCCAGGCTTTCATCGCGGTTATCACCCATGACGAAAATAGATTTTTCGGGAACTGTAACCGGTCCGAAATTATCGCGGTTCTGGATAGAAGCCGGATAAATTACGTTATCACTATAGATGCCAAAAGAATCAGAATATTCTTTGTCGTTTATGAATATTTTTTTATTTTTTATTTCGATTTTGTCACCGGCCACGCCGATCACCCTCTTAATGAAATCTTTCGACCGGTCGTTGGGGTAAATGAAAACCACAATATCACCTTTTTTCGGATCAGAAACAGGAATAATGGTTCTTCTTAATAATGGAATTTTTATGCCATAAATAAATTTACTGACTAAAATATGATCTCCGACCAGCAACGTTGGTACCATGGAGCGAGAAGGTATCTTATATGCGCAGATTATAAATGTCCGGATAAAAACGGCAATTAAAATCGCAATGATGATTGATTCAACGTATTCTTTAACTTTCGATTTTGTTTTTTCTTTTGTTTTATTATTTTCAGCCATATTAACGAAACCTCTAAGAGTAAATATTGGATAGAGAAAAGGCGATCATAGAAAGGGCAATTATTCCTTTAAACATCATTCCTCCGATCATAGCAAAAATAGCGCGACCAGGCATTCGGAAAGGAGCCTTTAATTGTGATTGGTGAATAAATTCTATTATCAATGTTCCGGCAAGACCTCCCAAAAAAAATCCTGCCCATATTCCTGGTCCTCCCCAAAATGGCGTAAGCAAAAATATTCCCCCAACCGCTCCTAATGCCGCCGCTCCAAAAGATTTTTTTGAAGCAACCGGTTGAAATGCTCCGCCTATAACAAAAAATAAGTCGATTGTTTCGGCAATTATAGTGAAAATAAGCAGAAACAAGATAATTTTCAACCCAACGTGATCAAAGCCGGTAAAAATTGCATAAAACAAAACATCAAAAAAAATAACGACGGTTCCGGGTAGGCCAAACAAATTTAGAAAAATACCCACGAAAAGTATCAAAATAAAAACGGTAAATCCCGCTGTGGCGAAAAAAGACAAATTATTTTTTCCTCTTCATTTTTGAAAGTTTCAGATTTTCAAAAAGCAGCACACTGGTGCAAGCAATATAGATAGTGGAATAGGTGCCTATAACGGTACCGACCAGCAGTGCAAAAGCAAAATCGCGGATGACCGCCCCGCCGAAAATATAAAGCGCTAAAACCGTGAAGAAAACAGTCAGAGATGTCAAGATGGTTCTGCTGAGTGTTTCATTAATAGACAAGTTGATTATATCACCAAGGTTCTGTTTGGGATTCCGTTTTACAATTTCCCGAATTCTATCCAACGTAACAATGGTATCATTAATAGAAAAACCGATAACGAAGACGAGTACTGCGAGAATATTTATGGTGAATTCCATGTTCATAACAGAAACTGCCCCGATTACAATCAGGGTATCATGAACCAAAGCGAGAATTCCTCCCGCGGCGTAGCGAAACTCAAAGCGCCAGGTAACATAAATCAGTATGGCCAGCCAGGAAAAAATAACAGCAATAATTGCCTTTCTCGAGAAATCCGCACTGACTTTAGAGCCGACGACTTCTACGCGCCGAATTTCATAATCTTTGTTGAAAGCAGCAGAAAGCGGTTGTTCCACATTGGTGGCCAGCATCTTTTGATCGGAGAAAGATTCCGTCGTGCGGATCAAAAATTCATTGGCACCGAACTGTTGAATCGTGCTGTTTTCCAGTTTTGTTGATTTGAGAGATGCCCGAATCTGATCGGCGGAAACATTTTTCGAAAATTTAACCTGAATAATTGAGCCGCCGGCAAAATCGATACCAAGATTAAATCCGCCATGATAGATAACCGATCCGATGCCGATGAGAAGCAGGATGGCTGATAACGCCATCGCGTACTTCATTTTTCCGACAAAATCTATGTTAACCCCCGGTTTTATCAACTCCATGCTCATACTATATCTCCTGCCTGCGCTTGAATTTTAAATGCTCAATTTTTTAATGTTGTAGTTCCAGATAACGTAATCGAAGATTACCCTAGTTAGAAAAATAGCGGTAAAAAGACTGGCCAGAAGGCCTATAATTGTTGTTACCGCGAATCCTTTAATCGGGCCTGTTCCGAAAAAGACAAGAACAAGGGCAGCTATGATACCCGTAATATGCGTGTCAATGATCGTAATGAATGCCCTGTCGTAGCCTGTATCCAGAGCCAGACGAACGGTTTTCCCTGTCCGTAATTCTTCGCGGATTCTTTCAAAAATCAGAATATTCGCGTCCACAGCTACGCCGACAGTGAGGAGCATCCCCGCTATGCCCGGCAGGGTCAGGGTTGCCCGGAAGGCCGCAAGAACCGCCATAATCAGCAATATATTGATGACAAGCGCAATATCGGCAACAGCGCCGGAAAGTCGGTAATAAATAACCATGAAGAAAATAACCAAAAGTGAGCCGATAATAGTCGCCAGAATGCCCTGCCTTATGGAGTCACTGCCCAATGATGGCCCGACTGTTCTTTCTTCCAGAATATTGACCGGAGCGGGTAGAGCGCCGCTGCGTAAAACTTTAGCCAGATCACTTGCCTCATCCATGGTGAAATTACCGGTAATCTGGGCGTTGCCGCCAGATATTTTTTCTTGAATAACCGGTGCGGAGTATACCACGCCATCCAGAACAATAGCCAATCGTTTGCGGACATTTTCTCCGGTAATTCTTTCAAAATCAACTGCGCCCTGAGAATTAAATCTTATGCTTATGGTCGGATCGCCGAAACGGTCGGAAATCTGCACTTTGGCGTCTTCCAGAGACGCGCCGGTCAGCAATGCTTTGTCTTTTAGCAAATATGGAGATGAACCCCTCTCTCCTGTTGATTTATCGGTACGCAAACCGTAAGCGATGACATCTCCTTCCTGAATATTGCCCCGGAGAGCTTCTTCTAAAGAGTTCTCATCGTCAACGATTTTAAATTCAAGTAAAGCTATTTTCCCGATCTGGTTTTTTGCTCTTTCAGCGTCGCTAACACCTGGCATTTGAATTAAAATGCGATTTTCACCCTCCGGTATAATTTCAGGTTCGCGAACGCTAAACTGGTCAACCCTGTTTCTTATGGTCTCCAGAGAATGTTCAACTATTTGTTTTTTTCGCTCGATTGCTCTTTTTTCGTTAATTTTTAAAGTGACAAACTCTCCACCTTCGCGTGGGGTGGTTGATGCTAACTCCAGATCAGGATACTTGTCACGCAAAACGTTTTCCAGAGCTGCTTTGCCGTCAGAATCGGTTAATTCCATGGAAATTGTGGCGCCCTTGGCTTTGCCCAGATTACGGAAACGCACCTTGCTCTCCATCAATGATTCTTTTAAATCATTGGAAGTACGTTCCATCATAGCTTCCAGAGCTTTATCCGTGTCAATTTCCATAAGAAGGTGCATGCCTCCCTGCAAATCCAGACCTAAATTAATTTTTTCTTTGAACATATATTTATTCCAGGGCGATGGAATATTGGGAATAAATGTAGGTATTAAGAAATACAAAGCACCGAGACAAACAATTAAAGTTATGGCTCCTCTGAGCTTTAGAGATTTGAACATGAAATGCCCCTTTCTATATTATGACTTTGTTGGAGTTGTCGGGGTGGCCGTGCCGGATTTCTGAATAACAGCTCCGATGGCACTTCGTGCGACTTTTATTCTTACCTTATCGGCAATTTCTAAGGTGATCACTGCATCGGCTAAACCTGTTATTTTGCCGTGAATACCTCCGGTTGTCATTACTGAGTCGCCATAGGCAAGATTATCTAACAGGGCCTTAAGTTCTTTTTGTTTTTTTTGTTGAGGGCGAATCAGCAGAAAATAGAAAATCACGAAAATTACGGCCATGGTTATGAGAAAACCCCAATCGCCGCCACCGGTTGCCGTTCCACCCGGGGCACCGCCCATTGCGTATGCTAAAGTAATCAATTTAACTTCCTCCTTAGACCTATTTTTTATCAGAATTTGTTATAATTTCATCTTATTTATTTTTAAAATCATTCTTAAATTCTAAAAAACGATCTTCTTTTAATGCCGTTCTAATTTGTTCCATGAATCGCATATAATAACGGACATTGTGAATGGTATTCAGTACCATAGCCAGTATTTCACCGGCGACATAAAGATGACGTAAATATGCCCGGGAATAATTCCGGCAGGTGTAACAATCGCACGTTTGGTCAATGGGATTATTATCTTCCCTCCAACGGGTGTTTTTTATAACAACATTTTCCGTATTTGTAAACAATAATCCGTGACGGGCGCATCTGGTGGGAATAACGCAGTCAAACATGTCTATTCCGCAGGATACCGCAAAAACTATATCCTCCGGAGTGCCAACGCCCATAAGGTAACGCGGTTTATTCGCGGGTAATAAAGGAGTGATTGAATCAGTTATTTTATACATTATTTCTTTAGGTTCGCCCACGCTGACGCCACCTAACGCGTAAGCGTCAAAATCAAGAGGTGTTAATTGTTCCACTGCTTGTTTACGTAAATCCAGATAAGTCCCACCTTGAACAATGCCAAAAAGCGCCTGCTCATTGTTTGTTTGGGCCGTTTTACACAACTCGGCCCATTTTACAGTAAGTTTCAGAGATTCTTCGGTTTGAGAGAATGTAGCAGGGTAGGGTGTACACTCGTCAAGGCACATCATAATATCAGATCCGAGCGCTTCCTGGATTTCCACCGCTTTTTGCGGAGTCAGAAAATGTTTGGAACCGTCAATATGTGAACGAAACATTACTCCATCAGAAGTTATTTTACGCAAAGCTCCGAGACTATAGACCTGAAAACCGCCGCTGTCGGTCAGAATAGGGTCCGGCCAATTCATAAATCGGTGGAGACCGCCCAGTTTTTTGATAGTTTCATGACCGGGACGCAGGTATAAATGATAAGTATTGCCTAAAATAATTTCAGCGCCGCATTTTTTGATTTCTTCGGGCAGCATTGATTTAACTGTTCCCTGCGTGCCCACCGGCATAAACACGGGCGTATGCACAGTCCCGTGTGGAGTTTTTATTTCCCCCAACCGGGCGGCAGTAGAACCATCTTGCTTTATTAAATCAAATTTAAAAGGCATCTTTTATGTATCCTAACCCAGATAAACGGGATAATTTCTAACTTGCTAAATAATCAGCATGCAATCGCCATAACTGTAAAAAAGATAACTGTTTTCCACAGCATGCTGATAAGCTTTCTTGATCAAGTCTGTACCGGCAAAAGCGCAGACAAGTAAAAATAATGACGATTGAGGCAAATGAAAGTTGGTTAAAAGTCCATTGACTTTTTTGAATTTATAACCCGGATAAATAAAAAGATTGGTAAAACCGGATAGAGTTTTTACATCTCCATCATTATCAGCGGCACTTTCCAGCGTACGGGTGGATGTTGTTCCCACCGCAATTACACGTCGGGAATTATTGATAATTTTACTACTGGCTGTGCTTATTTCATAATATTCTGATTCCAAAACATGTTTTTCCACTTCACTTACTTCGATAGGCATAAAAGTTCCATATCCAACGTGTAGAGTTATCGGAGCTATTTGAATACCTTTCTTTTGCAATGTTTGCAAAACATCAGCCGAAAAATGCAGTCCTGCGGTTGGGGCAGCAATTGAGCCTGGATTTTTCGCGTAAATGGTCTGGTAACGTTCGCGGTCGGTAATGTTCGATTCAGCATTTCTTTTACGCTTAATGTAAGGGGGCAGGGGGACGCGGCCGTAAGTATTCAAATAAGCTTCAAAACCATATAGTGAAAAAAATTCCAGTAACCATTTTTTATCAGATATGCGGGCTAAAACCTTTGCCTCACATTTATTGCCGAGGTCTATAACATCATTCTCCTGCAGTTTCCCGGCGGATCTTAGCAGCACTTCCCATGTTTGGGAATCTTTTTCATTTTCTTTCCTGGTTAAAAGCAAGATTTCCAGAATGCCTCCGGTCGGCTTTTTACCAAAGAGTCTTGCGGGAATAACACGAGAATCGTTAATGACCAGAACATCACCGCTTTGTAAGAAATCAGGAAGCTGAAAAAAAGAGAAATCCGCCATTTTTTCTTTCTTCTTGTCCAGAAAAAGCAGGTGTGATTGATCCCGCTTTTGGCAGGGGTGCTGGGCGATGAGTTCATCGGGTAAAAAATATGAAAAATCTTTTAATTCCATATATCTCTTCGTATAAAGTAAAAAGTTTGGGCAAATAACCAGATTACGATGCGGATGTCAATACAATTGCGCCTAGTTTCGTCCGAAATACAGCAGAATCAGCCCGAAAATCATTGCGGATATTCCTAAAAATCGTAAGGTGGCAGCCGGCATAGGTGTTATTTTGAGCAGATAAATTTTTAATTTTTCCGGAAAAAGAAAATAAGGGAGACCTTCGATAATGAAAACCATGCCCAAGACACAAAGAAAATATTTCATTTTGTCTCCTCGCTTTTTGCTTCATTCCAGAGTGCATCCATCTGGACTAATGTTGCTTTCTCCAGAGATATTCCGCTGGCGGATAATTGTTGGGTCACATAGGAAAAACGGCGTAAAAACTTCTTTGTTGTTTTCGATAATGCTGTTTCCGCGTCAACAGACAAGAAACGGCTTAGGTTGACCAGGGTAAATAAGATATCGCCTAATTCCTCTTCAATCTCATCTTCTTTGCTGTTTTTTACGGCAGCGCTTAATTCTTTAATTTCTTCTTTCAATTTATTCATTACATCCTGAGTTTTGGACCAATCAAAACCGTAAGCGGAAGCGATGGATGTTATTTTCTGAGCCCGTTTTAAAGCCGGAAGTGAAAGAGGAACGCCGGCAAAAATATTGTCTTCATTGTTTTTATTTTTTCGTTCTTTTTTCTTTATTTTTTGCCAGTTCTCCTTTACTTCCTGCACAGAGTTTACTTTTTTACCGCCAAAAACATGCGGGTGCCGCCGGATCATTTTTTTTATAATTCCATCCAGAACATCACTTAGAGAAAAAAGGTCCGATTCGACGCCTATTTCAGTCAGAAATAATATTTGAAAGAGCAAATCTCCCAATTCTTCTTTTAAAGCTTGTGGACTTCCTTTGTCAATGGAATCAACTACTTCATGGGCCTCTTCCAAAATATATTTACTTATATCCTCTTTCTTTTGTTGTTGATCCCAAGGGCAGCCGTCCGGCGCACGGAGTTTTTTTATTAATTGCTTTAACTCACCGAGCTTTTCTAAATCTTTAGGAATATCTTTTTTCATATGCATTTAAATTCTAAAATTTCCGCAGAAGTTTTCTTAAATTAAATTTAGTTTAGTAGTGAATAGCACATATAAAACTTACTGACAATACAGGTATACACCTTATAAAATTATTAAATTTGTTCTTGACAAGGCAAAAAAAAGGCGTATCCTTCGCTTTCAATAGCGCATATACTTGTGGTATAAAATCAAGTATTATGAAATCTTTGAAAGGAGGTTAGCCGTTAATGAAAAAAATATTTGCTGTTTTGATCGCTATGGTATTCGTTCTTACTTTTGCAGTAGTCGGCTGCAAAAAAGCTGAAGAGCCAGCACCAGCAGAAGCTCCTAAAGTTGAAGCACCTGTTGCTCAGCCAGCGCCTGTCGGAACTGCAGTGCCTGCACCTGCACCCGCACCCGCACCTGCACCTGCACCCGCACCTGCAAAGTAATTTCTTTAAAATAAATTCGCAGGACAAATTAAATCGGGCATTCATTTAAGTGAATGCCCGATTTTTTTATGCCTCTGTAAGGCTTAATTTTTTAAAATGTGTTATAATATAAATGAATTTAAATTATTTTTAATTCCGGGACAAGGTTGCAATGAAATACCTTGCCAAGATTTTTTGTTTCTCTTATAAAATGTTGCATGCATAAGAAATTAAATATTAATAACTTTGGAGGTGTTTTATGTCCGAAAAGAGCAGTGATTTATTAAAAGGTTTATTTATTGGCGGATTGATCGGAGTCGTTCTGGGAGTTTTGTTCGCGCCGAAAAGCGGCAAAGAGACACGTGACGATATTATACGTAAAACAGATGAATTCTTAGATCAAGCTAAAGAAGGATATGAAAATGCCATGGAAAAAGGTAAAGCGATTTGTGAAACAACTGTTAAGCATTTGAAGGATTTGGAAATATCAGCAAAAGAAAAGATGGAAGAAGTGGAAGGTCAGATAAATGAATTTGCTCAACAAGGCGCCGAAGTTGTTGAGGATAATAAATCCAGATTGAGAAAGGCGATTGATGCGGGGTTAGAAGCTTACAAGGATGAAAGTATCAAGAAAGCAATTTGATTATTGTCGCAGTGATTAAAAATAAACTATAAAATAGTATA
>DCVU01000042.1 GCA_002327415.1 Smithella sp. UBA2180 | reverse complement strand
ATTGGAGTTTCACAAATAAAAGAATATAATTTTTTCATCTTAATTTTGTTGTCTCTCCAAAAGTTTTTTAAACTCAGGCAGATTAGCCAGAACTTTCAAGTCACTGTCGTTTTTCGCCCAGTTTTTCGCTTCCGGGTTAAACCCAATGGCATTTTTCAGATAAAACAGACTCTGTGGCACATCATTTCTTTGCGCGTAAAGACAGGCCAGATTATAATGAGCGTCGGTGTAGTCGTGTTTTATATTAAGCGCGTCATTAAACCGCATAATTGCCTTTTTGTAGTATTTATTTTTCATGTGAATTACGCCCAGATTATTTAAAACCTGTATGTTTTGAGAGTCAATTTTCAGTAATTCTCTATACAGATTCCTTGCTTCATTTAAATTGCCCTCTTTTTGCATTTTAAGAGCCTGTGCGTAAAGCGCCTTTGCATTAACTTTTCCCGGTTCGACTTTAATTTCCGGAGGAGCTTTTTTTGATTTTAACACGGGCTCCCTGATATTTTCCACAGGCGTTTCATTAACAGGCTGTGGTTTTGCCGGTATAACGCTGACTAAAGGTGCCGTTTTTAGAGGTGCTTTTGCCGGCATCTTTTTATATTCCAACCAGTACAGCAGAACTATAATTCCCGTAGCGAAAAATAAAACTGTCAATAACCTGATTATGGGAAGCCATTTTTGTGGCCGGTTAAGTTCTTTTCCGGGAGCCGAAACTATGCTTTCATAGGCTACATAGCCAGATTCTTTCTCTTTTTGCACCTTACGCAAGGCGTCATTTATGTAGCTCATAATACTCCTTTGGTCAAGGACTTCCATCGGTATTTCAGGTTGTCAGGCGCGACCATATTTTTCTGCTGCGGCTCACTGTTTTTTGGAAATAATTAATGCCGATATCATGAGCCGCCAGTCTGACAATTCTACGGTCAATTTTACTTACATTTTTTGTGTAGGCAATCAATAAAGACCTGTCGCAAAGAGCGTTGATCCGGCGGGGTATACCTTCAGTGAAAGTATAAATAAGGTTAACGGCTCCTTTGGTAAATTTAAGCGAGCCGGGACCATGCGCGACTATCAGGCGATGCTGCATATATGCACGCGCTTCCGGCGGCGATAAGGGCTTCAGGTCATATCTTACCGTGATTCTTTCGTTTAATTGCCTAAGCGCCGGCAGCATTAAAGTATTATTCAGTTCCGGCTGGCCGATTAAAATTATCTGAATGAGTTTTTCTGTTTCGGTTTCCAAATTTGAAAGCATTCGTATTTGTTCGAGAGCGCCGTGCGAGAGATTCTGCGCTTCATCAATCAAGAGCACTGCTGTTTTCCCGGAAGAAAAATTACGGAGCAAAAAGTCATTCAATATGTCAATATAATTCTTTTTAGTTCTTGGTCCATTTATGATGGCGATGCCGTATTCACCAAGCACCGTCTCCAGCAATTCAATGTCGGAAATGGCCGTATTAAAAATCAGCGCCGTTTCCACTGAATCATCCAGCGAGTTGATCAAACTGCGGCAAATTGTAGTCTTCCCGGTACCGATGCCGCCGGAAATTAAAACAAACCCTTTTTTTTCTTTAATACCGTAAATCATGCAATTTAAAGCGTCGCGATGCTGTTCGCTTAAAAACAAATAACGCGCATCCGGCGATAAACTGAAAGGATTTTCTTTTAAACCAAAATAAGCAGCATACATATGAATATATTTCCTTGCCTGATCAGTAAAAAGAATAATTAATAGCTTCGATTTTGCCGTTTCTCTTAACGTTCAAAGTAATGCCGCTGCCGGATTGCATTAAATTTACCATCTGCAGCAGATTATCGGCGCTTTGCATAGGTTTGTTATTAATGTCGATTATTATATCACCATTTTGCAACCCCATCTTTTCGTAAAGGCTATTGGGAGCAATATTGGAAATAATGTATCCGTTCGGTACGCCTTCGTTTAAAAATGGACGCACAACCGCCTGACTCATTATTGATTTCAAATCACTTAAATTTTCATTTACCGCTCTTTTGCTTAAATTCAAACTTCTGGGAGGAGCCTGGTTCATTCCTCCAGCCGGTGAGTTGGGAAGCAGAGGACCTTCCATCGTTGATTTTACTTTTAAGGTTATTTCCTGGTCTTCACTTCTTAATGTCGCCGTATTACGCGTTATATTGACAAGCTTTGCCCCGCCGATCTTGTCCCCCAACCGGTATAGTTTCTGTTTGTGATTGCTGCGTTCTTCAATAACAACAAAACCCAAAGAAGAATTATAGGCGACAGTCCCTTTCAAGTCAAAGTCCATATTTTTCTGATCGGAGTCGAAAAGTTCTCCATCCAACTGTTTATCTCCGATGGTTTTTAAAGTCGAAAGGAAGAGATTCCGTTCGGTAATGATTCCGTAATCCTGCAGTTGATTACGCTGGGCATTGTCTGTATTGGCAGACGAAGAAATATTATTTTTAATGGTGGCAGATTGTTTCGTCAGTGGAAAACTTATGATTTTGTAAAAAAGATCAATTGCTTCATAAGACAATATTGTTATCGCCAGCAAAATTAAGAATGACCGTAGAAGGGTAATATCAATTACCGGGGTGGCGTTGACATTTCTCATCCGGTTAAATTGGTCTTTTATAAATTTCGTTATTTTGAGCAACATACTTTTTACCAGTAGAGCACACTCTTAAATATAGCGGGATATCGGATTGGCCAATGTTCCGCCAATAGTAACATTCACTTTAGCTTTGTTCTTTCCTGATATTTCCATCGTGCCGTTTAAATTAAGCTGGCTGTTTCTAAAGTCGTCAGCCAGAGTTATTTCACCTTTTAATAAACAATTTATTTGAGGGCCGGATGTTTGCAATTTTTCTATCTTTAGAACACCATTTTTCAATTGAGCCTGTATTTCGCCGCGATCAAATTCAATTCGATTTAGCCCCAGAAATGGCTCGACTAAAGGATAAACGCCCCTGGTTAAAAAAATTACGGTAGTTCCGGAAGAATTTTTGCCAACTTCGCCATTGGAAATATATGTCCAGGCGCCGCTTATTTTTCCGGTAACTTCTTTTCCCATGGAAGTTTTAATTAAAACGCATTTGGCCAAATCAATATTTTTAAAATTTAGATTTCCTTCGATCAGCGGATATATTTTTGACAAAGAAATAAGTCTGACGCGTCCATCAAAATTACCGCCATAAGCTTTGCCGCTGAGGCCCAGATAGGGATGCTTTTGAAAAAAGCTCCATGGACGAAACTGCAAATCGAGCAAATTGCCTTGAAAGGAAATATTTTCCGGAGAAACTGAACTTACGGTTATATTTTTAAGCTTTAATCCCAAAGGCAGGGATGGCCCCAATGACTCCATCTTAAGAATAAAATCCGGCGAATTGACAGTATCTTCCAGCCTATTCTTGACAAGATTCGAGGGGAAAAGCAGGCATAAAAATACTATGGTAATAAATATCCCATAGAGCGTAAACCATAAGGCTTTTTTATTCAGGATGTTCATCTTGCTATTTATCCCTCTATCTTCGATTTAGTGTTTGAAAAGAAGATATTTGNNAAAATATAAAAAGTCGCTAAGTTGTTTTATGGTAATTTTATCTAATTTCATGTCAATTAGTGATTCTTCAAAAGAAGCTGATTGCGTCCCGCGGGAAGAGTTCATGTATTTGATGTTTCTTTTAATATTTGCCTGTGTCGCCTTTTTTTCCAAATAGGAAAATAAAGTAAAATCAGTGTTGCGCATGGACATAGCTTTTTTTATTCCTGCTATTCTTGATTCCTGCAAGGAGAATTCATTATCGAGTTTACTTATTTCGGTCAGTTTTTTTTGATTAACCAGTATGGCTTTAATAAGTTTTTCTTTAGCTTCCCGGAAAGGGAAAATAACGATTTCCAGAAGTAAAGCAATCAAAACAAAGACTGCCGCACCGGCGACAAGATATCGCTGTCTTTCATCTAATTTAGTCCAGAATGTTTTCATTTAAGTTCAACCCTTAAATCAAAATCAACTTTGCTGCCATCTTTAGCCAGGCTCGTCGAGCCTATGGTTACATCCTTAAAATATTTAGATTGCCGAAGCTCATTTTTTACTGCGGTAACATCGTCGATGTTTTTAGCCTGAGCTTTAATTGAAACAGTAGAATTTTCGTAACTGAAATCGTTAATTACTATATCATGGGAAGTTGAAATTAAACCCGAGATTTCTTTCAATAAATCAACCACCGGGACATCTTGTGCGCCTTCGTAAAAACCAAAAGACTTTTTATTTTCAGCAAGCTTTGTCTGGAGTTGCGGCACAGGGTCAATCACTGCCGGAGCTTCGGGTAAATTCTTCTTAAAAAGAAAAGCAATATGTTTTTTAATGCCGGCAAGATTTTGAGTTTGCAATCTATAATCAAGAAACTGGTTGACTGCTGCCAGAAAGAAAACTATTCCGGCAACTACCGCTAACCATTTTAATTGTTCTTTAATGTCAAATCCGGCGTTTTGAGTGGCGAACTCTCCCTGCCGGAAATTAAAAGATTTTCGACCGGCAGAAGCTCTCATTGCCGCGGCAAGAGCCGTATTCATTATTTGCGGGGGATGCTTGCTTACAATATTTTCATCAATTTCCAATTGTTTTGACCGGAGAAGATCAAGAACTTCCAGAGGAATTGAAAAAGAGTTTTTCAGTTCCTTTTGCAGTGGAACAAATAAAGCACATCCGCCGGTTATAGTAATATGAGCAGGATCATTTTGCAGGGCGCCGTTTAATTTCATATACTCAATAGTATTTTTCAACTCTGAACAAAAATGGCTGCACACAGAATCAACCTTTGCGCACGAGGCAGGGTAATTAGCTTTGATTTTCAATTGTTCGGCTTCATCTTTTTCCACAGACATGTCATTGGCTAATGCCTGAGTTATTTGATTGCCGCCAAAAGCCAGAGAACGAATTTGAACAATTGCGCCATTTTCATAAAATACCGCCGCAGTTGAGACAGCGCCGATGTCCAGAATAACTCCGCAAGAGGAGGGACTTCTATCGGACAGTATCTGCGCGGCCAGAGAGGTAGAAGAAACATCGATAATGGATACGTTTCCCAAGTTTCCTTCTATCTTCTCTATCCAGTCGCGGATACTTTTTTTGGCGAGCGCGGCCACAAACAGTCCGTCATCGGGAATCGTCAAATAATCGGCAGCTACTTCGTCTATGGGAAGAGGGATAAGCGGCTCTAACTCAAAAGCTAATGTTTTTCTGATTTTATTATCATCGTGAAAAGGCAGGTTGACTTGCCTGAACATTACCTCGGTAAGAGGAAGGCAAACGCAACAGGGGATTTTAGAAAAACTTTTGTTTTCCGTCAGTTTCTTCAACACCGGTTCGATTCCGCCGCAGGCGCTAATATCCAAAGTCTCAAAGGCAAGAATGCGGCCGCCGGTCAGTCCTTTTTTGGTGAACAAAACCGCCTTGATGGTGCTTTGGCCGATGTCCAGCCCTATTACTGTTTGCGGCATTAATCCTGCCTCCATTTAATTATCTGGAAGGATTTTTGCTGTGATTTTTTTATAACACCGCTTACGCTTTGCGCCATGTTCTGCATCCTGCCGGTTGAGATAATTTTGAAATAATTGCTTTTTACAGTAATCAGCTCCGGTTTGATTGTCACACCTGCCATACCGGAAACTTGTTTATACCACTGTGGGCTGGATAAATCATTGCCTTCTTTCCGGCGGTATTCATCCATTTTATCAGCCAATTCAGCGCTGATTCCTTCAGAAAGGGCGCGTAAAACCATTTTAGGTGCCGTATTGATATTTATTGCCTCGTCACTGTCTACGGTAACGTATCCGGCCAGCCCTGGTTTTTCTTTTGTTCCATTGAAGATTTCTTTGGTTACTCTCTTTATCATAAGCAATTCTTCAATGCAATCTAACTGAGCATTTTTCGCTGCATAAGGCGGATTTAAAGAAGCGTAATAAGAGCTTTCCGCTCCATAACCGGTAATTATATCATCCGCGTCAATCCAGTCTTTGATGGAATCGACAATTTCGGCGGCTTTTTTTTCATCCAGTCCAAATTCCGGTTCGCTCAGCAATCTGATCAGCATTTCTTTAATGTCTGAATTATATTCATTTCCGTTTACCAGTTTATTGAGAGGAATTTTACCGGCTTCATCTTCAACTGTCGCGATAAAATAACCGTCAGTAAAAAGATTTGCGGATTTTTCAGATAACAGTTCGGCTTTTGCCCAATCATCACGCAAAGTGTCGTAATCGTTTTTAGAATTAGTCAGCAATGAGGCGGCCCCGTAAAATCCGGACTTGGCAATATAAGTTAATTTGATTCCATCGCTTAAATTAGCCGCGTCATGAATATCGGCGTAGGACGATCTATTTAATTCGATTGCGACAGCCATTAAAATAGCAATAATCAATATTACCGTGATTAGCGCGATGCCACGATTGTTGTGAAACAACAATTTCCGAAACGAAGCGCGCGGAAATTGGTAAGTCGAACAATCCCGCGTAAGCAGTGGATCATTTTTCATTTCTTTACCGGTAAAAATACCTTAGTCATAAATTTGTACGGTTTTTCGGGGTCATTTAAATTGACCAGAGCCAGTTCTATCTTTACAGCAGTAGGGGCCTTGCCTTTTTGCTCTGCCAAAGATGAAGAATCCCATGATTCCAATTCCCTGCCTGTGGAGTCATAAAACTTTAATTTCCAGGAATCGATTTTCTGACATATCACAAATCCGCCGCTTAAGTTTTTTTCTGTGTCCGGTTTAGCGCCGGCGATATCTGATCTCCACAACGAGAAGCTTTCCCCTCCTTCATCCTCTTGCACATAGTAACTGATCGCCGCCGGACGCCCTGTTCCCTCATTTTCGCCAAAAGCCAGATGAGAAGCAGACCAGAAAGAAAGAGAATAAAATTCCCGGTTGCTTAATGTTTTTTCCCCGGCGCGAAAGTCAAAAGAACCGGAGTTGGTCTGCAGAGACGATAAATCCTTAATCATCCTGTCCATGGACATACGGGCCATCTTATAAATATCGCTTTCTTCCTCCATTTGATGCGAAGTTTTCATTATGCCACTGTAGGAGACATAAACAGTGGCCATAACCAATCCCAGAATAAAGATGGCGATTAGTATCTCGACCAGCGTAAACCCGCTGTGAGTAATTTTTTTCATAAGCCGCCTGGTCATAAGGTTACATTCCTGTCGTTTTGTAAAGAACAAGGGTATATGTCCCGCGATTGATAAATAATTTATTAGTTACAGCAACCCCTATTTTTTTAAACTGTGGCAGTTGGGTATCGCCGACTTCCAGATGCCAAGTATATTGAGGATAGTCGAGGCCAAAATCTCCGTCTTCGCTATGGTTGGCCAAGGTAGAATCAGCTTCAGCCTCGACCATTTTGCTCTGAGCCAGCAGAGCTGCCGTGGTCATAAAACGTGAATCGGTGGACATGGAAATGCTCTGCGATTGCAGTTTAAAAATAGCCACTAAGGCGATGGCTAAAATGGCCATGGCGATCATAACTTCCATGAGCGTGAAACCGCTTGTTTTGTTTTGCGTCATGCCGCCGCCTTTATCTGGAATTAGATGTTCCTGAATCGTTCACAGAAACATCAACATATTTGTCGTAAATATCCGTCACACCCAGAAAAGGATTTATTACTATTGTCATGAAATCGTCTTCATGTGCCAGATGGATTATGGCCGGAGAACAGATATTATTTTTTCCAAAAACAATCCTTGCTTCGCCGTCTAGTTTCTTTTTGTTGCTTTCGTCAACTATATCGGCAATGACGACATCCGCGGGCAGATGTTTCGGGCTCTTTTTAATTTCATCTTGTTTTTCCGGAGTCATGCCGGAAGTAACAACCCAGTAGGCGGAATTGGGTAAATCTACGCAGAGAATATAATCTATTTGATCGCGTACGGCTTCCCCTCGCAGTTTTCTTTCCATGCCGATGAACTGACGCGAAGCTTTTTTGAGATGGTCACCGGTCAGGGAATCCCTCATGGAAGGAACTGCCAGTACAAGGATCACTCCCATGAGCACGATTACCAGCAATAATTCAACAAGAGTAAAGCCTTGCTTATTCAATTTCCCAGTTATTGATATCCTTATCAAATTCCTCACCACCGGGCTCGCCATCGGCGCCAAGAGACGATAAATCAAAATCACCGTGACTGCCGGGGCTGATATAAATAAAATCATTTTTCCAGGGATCTTTGGGGACCTTTCCTTTTTCCAGATAGCCTCCTTTGCGCCAGTTTTTTGGAAGGTTTCCGGCAGTTGGCGCTTCCACCAGGGCTTGGAGCCCCTGCTCCGTTGTCGGATAACTGCCATTGTCCAGTTTGTACATTTTTAAAGCTGTTTCCAGCAGGGCAATTTGGGTTTTAGCTGTTCCCACTTTTGCTTTATCCGATTCACCCATAAAACGCGGAATAGCCACAGCGGCCAATAAACCTAAAATAAAAATAACCACCATCAGTTCTATTAAGGTAAACCCTGCCTGCGTATTTTTCTTTTGCTTGATTTTTTTCATAACCAACCCCTATTTATGTTGTTAAATATCATGCGCTCTTAAATGTAGCATTTGCCATATCTGGGACGGCTTCGTAAAAAGGCCAGAGGCAAGGCGCGCAAATTCTGAGGAATGAGGCCTACTTTTTCGTAGGCCGCAGTGACGAGGGATGCGGCGCAACGCAGCATATGGCCTTTTTACGAAGTCGTCACCTCACTAACTGGTTCATTTCAAATATCGGCAACAAGATCGAAAAGACAATAAAGGCGACCAACAGCCCCATTACCAATATAATTAACGGTTCCAGAAGCGAAGTCATCGCCACTATATTTGCCTGAACTTCTGTTTCATAAGCCGTGGCAATGCGGTTAAGCATCGCCTCCAGCGTGCCGCTTTGTTCTCCCACAGCAATCATTTCAGTCACCAGGGGAGGGAATATGCCGTTTTGTGTCAGCGAACCGGAGAGACCCTTGCCTTCCTCCACATCTTTGCCGGCCTTACTGATTGCTTCGCCGATGATAATATTATTTACGACGTTGCGGACTATTTCCATCGCCTGAAGAAGCGGCACGCCGCTTTGCAGCAGAGTAGCAAGTGTGCGGGAAAAACGGGCAATGGAAATTTTCAAGTTGACCTGTCCCCATACCGGAATCTTCAGTTTCACGTTGTCCCACATACGTTTACCCGCTTCTGTGCCGGCCGTCGTATATTTAAAAACAGCTATCGCGGCGGCTAGAAGAATCAGAATAAGCCACCAGAAGGATTTTAAAAAATCGCTGACAGCAATTAAAATAATTGTAATCAGCGGTAAAGTTTGGTGCATATCGGTGAAGATGCCGGTAATTTTGGGTACAACGAAAGTCATCAACAGAAAAAGTACAGTGCTTCCGACAAACAGCATAACTATCGGATAGTACATGGCTGATTTTATTTTGCTCATCAAGGCCTGATGATTCTCGCTGAAGTCGGCAAGCCGCTCCAGAACCAGATTGATCGTTCCCGATGCTTCTCCGGCCCTGACCATGTTTAAGTAAAAAGGCGGAAAAATTTGAGGAAAATTGGACATGCCCTCCGTCAGGCTTTTACCTTCGTTAACCTGCTCGCGAATTTGCGCCAGTGATTTTTTTAAAAGGGGATTTTTTGCCTGTTTCATTAAGATCGAAAGTGAAGGCACCAGCGGCATCCCGGAGCCTAAAAGGGTGGATAGCTGACGGGTGAATATGGAAACGTCGGCGGCGGAAATCTTTTGCCAGATGTTAAATTTTAAAATCACCGATAACGCGGTTTCTTTTTTGTTTTCTGCCTGATTAATTTCGACGGGATAAACATTTTCTTCACGCAGTTTCTGCCGCGCCGCGGCCACGCCCGGCGCGTCAATAAATCCTTTGATCTGGTGTCCCTTTTCATCCAGCGCCACATATTCAAAAACGCTCATTGTTTTTCACCCCGTTAGTCATGAAGCTGTGTTACGCATTTAACATAAAATTGAATTTGATTCAATTAGTTATACCAATTCTAAATCAAAGCGCTATTTTTGTTGGCACAGCCTGTGCCCCGGCGCAATAATAAAAAAGGGGCTTCTGAGCCCCTTTTGCGCCTTTATTTATGCTTTATTACGGTTATGGTGTAATGGAGACTTCGGGCGACGATTCAGTACTTTCGCCGCTGGCATTCACGGCCGTTACAACAAAGTAGTATTTCGTTCCGATAGTAAAGGTGGCTATCGCGGACTGTGTTGGATGGGAGTCCGCTGTTATCGAGGAAACTGCACCGTTGTTCTTTGTGACGCCATCGGCCGTACTATGGTAGATGTTGCAGGAGGTGACAGCTGGATCGGCAGTTAAGACGGAATTCCATGTTAGCGTCACCGTTCCGTTTACTGTTGTTGCCTGGACATTCGGGTCAACTGGTAGCGTCTTTGTGCTCGGCGTAGCCTAAGCCACAAAGGAAGAACTGCTGGAAACATCACCAGTCAAGGCATATATCCAGAAGTAATAAGTCCTGGTATTTTTAAGACCGTTTGTTGTCCCAACGTCTTCTCCGATGGTCCAGTTGATCGTAGTCGAGTCGACAATTTGCAGGTGGCTGGCCTGTCCAGGAATCTCAATTGTGCCTTCACCAACGTTTAGTCCTTCCATCCAGTAGCAATAAAGAAGGTAATGGTCAGGATCGGTAACGGGGCTCCAGGTGACAGTGACCTGTCTGACTCCCGCCTTGACGCGGACATTCTTGGGGGCTTGTGGCGGATAGTTTTTGGTTGGCGTAGCGGGTATTATTACCGACAAATCGCTTTCAACGCCGCCAATTACGGCTGAAAAGGCAAACCAATACGTCGAACCGTTAGCAAGGCTTATGGTGTGGCGCGGGCCAATCAAGCCGATGATTGGTGTTCCAGAGGTTTTCATTACCGCAGAACCGGGTTGGGTAGTGTTCTCGATATAGTAAATATTGTAGGAGGCGGCGCCTGCTAACATCTGCCAGTCCAGCGTGACTTGTTCATCACCAGAGTCAGCATCAGCCCTTAATTGCAATGTCGAGATTGACACCTTTGAAGCCGCAACCACTGTATCGTCCTTCTTGGAACCGCAGGCGGATATGAAAATTATGATCAAGCTCAACATAATAAATATGCTGATAATTATTTCATTAATAAATCTTCTTATGTAACTGTATGCTTGAAGCGTCGATTTTTCAAAAATATTGAAAATATAAGAATAAAATTCAGCATTAAAAAATATTTATAACTAATGATTATGAATGAATAATGTACATCAAAGGCATGGCCTGTCAATCTAATTTTTACGCCCCGGATAATTCATGTAACGGGTGGTAATTTCATCGGCCGGTTCAATGCAAAGGCATTTTAAGTAGGACTTTATGAAACCTTTGATAAAAACAGCCGCCGGTAACTTTTCTATTTTATCATCCTCTATCCAATTCAGATAATCGAGCCGGATTTTTGTTTGCTGATGAATTGTTTCAATAGCAACGCCCAGTTCGCTTCGTATTTCCTTAAGATCGGCGCCTCTTATCTCCTGTTGGGAAATGATTTCCCTGATACGCTGATTCCGGGAGATTTTTGCTTTTAATTCAGCATTGTTAGCCTTCATCATGCCGAAGGTATCCTTTTGTCGGTTAATATCAAAAATACTTACAGGACCTTTAACTGCCGCTTTTTTCTCCGTAGCCTGGATAACTCCCAACCGGATAAGTTCGTTGTCGTAGATTTCTCTTTCTTTTTCATTGATGAGCGTAGAGTAAGATTTTTCCAGATGAGCAAGTATTTCTTTTCTTTCTTTCTGTGAAAAAAAAGAATAACTGACCAGTGAATCGGACTGATACATCTGCAATGCGGAATTGTAAGCTCCACGAATTTCCAGGGCTGTCGCATCCGGTTTAATATCCAGCATTTCGTAATAATTCAACTGGGCGAAATCTTTTTGCATTCAGGGCCTCATATTTCTAAAGATAGTTAAGCATCAGTTGTTCGCCGAAGGAATCGCCAATCTTTTTATTCAATTCGCGCAAGTCATTGGCGGCGCGTGTGTGGGGATAACGGTCCAGAAAACATACCCGCTGGCAAATGGCGTCGTGGACATGCTCGTCGTAGGCGATGTTGCCGGCAAAATCAACGCTAATGCCCAGATGCTTTTTGATAATTTTGCATATCTGTAAACCAAGATCCACATTGTCCTGTTTGCGCAATTGGTTGAGAATAAGTTTGAAGCTGAAAGAGTTGAAATCCTTTTTGATCAACGCGTACTTTTCCGGATATTCTTTTTTAATTACCGCTACAATATGTTCCGGCTTGTTGAATGAATCGTCACCTAGATGTTGTTTGACCTTTTTCTCCAGCGCCTTGAAGTCGGTTACGG
Source organism: Smithella sp. UBA2180 (assembly GCA_002327415.1). Lineage (GTDB taxonomy): Bacteria > Desulfobacterota > Syntrophia > Syntrophales > Smithellaceae > Smithella. The sequence goes on along the minus strand of DCVU01000042.1, from coordinate 4,580 downwards.
AAAAATAATGCCGAATACGGCGCAGGTAAATGGAGCGCATCAGCCGGTAAACATTTTCAATGGAAGTAGGTTCCGGAGTGGTGATAAATATGCCGTTTCTGGAAGCCAGAAAAAAATCAAGCGTGTTGAAAGCGGTGCCGGCGCCGAGATCCAGCACGATATATTCGTATTGTAATTTGGATATGGCCTTTAAAGTTTTTATCTTTTTTTCATAGGGAAGGTTGGCAATATCCAGACTATCGTGAGCGCCGCTGATCAAAGAAAGATTGGGGAAAGGGGTTGTCAGAACAGTATCTTCCAATAAGTTTATTTTTTTTGTGATAAAATCGGAAAAACATTTCTCCGGATAAGGGACATCAACCATAGTATGCAGGTTTGCCGCACCCAGATCGAGATCAATCAACAGAGTTTTTTTACCAGCCTTCGCTAAAAGACGTCCCAAAGAACTGGCTAAAAAACTTTTGCCGGATCCTCCTTTACCTCCACCAATTGGCCAGATATGCGCCATAAGCCATCCATTTTATTATTTGTGAGAGTCATACATTATAAAATATTGATATTCAAGTATTAATAATGAGACCCCCGCGTCAGAAGCAAAGCGTACTGAAGCTTGCTTTGCTGGACAACTTTCTTGACTTTATTCGCTTTTGCTCCTAAAAAACTATCCATGATTGATCAAGAACCTGAAATTAGAGTTGCCCTGCTGCAAAATTATAATGAGGCGCGTATAACTTTAAACGGCCCTTTTTTGTTGACTGATGGCCGGACGATGGAAGGCAGGTTTGCCGTTAGGGCCGATAGCGGTCAGGTTGTGCTTAGAGATTCCGAAGGCAAAGAAATGTTCCGGCAGAAAGAAATTCTGTTGAGGCCGGAAGAAGGCGCTTTTTTTACCGTGTCCGATGTGAAAATCGGCATTGATTTCCACTGGCAGCGGACTCAGGAGCAGTCATTCCGCGGCGATTTGTTTTTGTCGACCGTTTCCGGTTCTTCTTTTAATCTTATCAACGAAATCCTTCTAGAGGATTATCTGGAAAGCGTTATTTCTTCGGAGATGTCCGCCGCCGCGCCGCTGGAATTTCTAAAGGCGCAGGCTGTAACCGCCCGCAGCTGGCTGGTGTCCATGCTGGCTAAAAAGAACGCCGCCTGTTTTTCTTCCCAACTTAAAACTGAAGATGAAATTATCGTCTGGCAGGACGTCAATGATCACGACGGATTTGATGTCTGCGCCGACGACCACTGTCAGCGCTATCAGGGGATAACCGGAATTATTTCCGATAATGTTCATCAGGCGATTGAAGACACCCGCGGACTTTTTCTGATTCATGGCGGAGAAATCTGCGACGCCCGCTATTACAAATCCTGCGGTGGGCAGACGGAAATTTTTGCAACCGCGTGGGAAGATAAAAATTATGATTATTTGAAAAATGTGAGCGATGACATTGATCAGCGCTCTCCTGTTCGCTCGGAAGGTGAAGCTATGCGATGGATGACCGGTAGGCCGCGAGCTTATTGCAACACGCAGGACTTGGAATTGTTAAGTAAGATTTTGCCTGCCTTTGATCAGGAAACGCCTGACTTTTATCGCTGGCAGGTGATTTACGAGCGAAAAGAACTGGAAGAAATAATCCGGAAAAAATCAGGGATTGATTTCGGTACGCTGCGAAATTTAATTCCGCTGGAACGCGGCCCCTCCGGCAGAATTTCCCGGTTGAAAATTGAAGGCTCCCTAAAGACAATGATCGTCGGCAAGGAACTGGAAATCCGTCGCTGGCTATCGGAGAGCCATCTCTTAAGCAGTGCTTTTGTTATATCTTTGGAACGAAACGCGATCGGAGAAATCAGCCGTTTAATTTTTATTGGCGGCGGCTGGGGGCATGGCGTGGGTCTGTGCCAGATCGGCGCGGCGGTTATGGCGTCCAAAGGGTTTAAAGCCGAAGAAATACTGACACACTACTTCACCGGCGCAAAGATAAAAAAATTATATTGATTGGTTTTTATTTCCACGCGGAGATTTTGCCGTAAAATAATTGTCATTCCGTGAAGTGCTCTTTAGGGTAAATCCGCCAGTGGCGGGTGATGAATCTTTAAAATTATATAAATTAAGACTTCTCCTTTCGGTCGAAGTGACAAATAATTCATAAAAGAGAAAGCTAATGTCTGAAACAAAAACAGGAACAGTAATGAATACGAGCCGGAGTCCATGGGCATGGGTGCCGACCCTTTATCTGGCCGAAAGCATTCCCTACACGATTGCCATGGCCGTCAGCGTTGTACTTTACAAAGATCTGGGACTCTCCAACACCGAAATAGCTTTTTATACAAGCTGGCTTTATCTTCCTTGGGTAATCAAACCTCTCTGGAGCCCTTTTGTCGATATCTTCCGCACCAAGCGTTTCTGGATACTGGCGATGCAGTTGGCTATCGGCGCGTCACTGGCCTGCGTTGCCCTGACTTTGCCCGCGGCAAATTTTGTGCGCTACTCTCTGGCTATTCTTTGGATTATGGCCTTCAGCTCCGCCACGCATGATATAGCGGCCGATGGCTTTTATATGCTGGGGCTAGATACTCCACAACAGGCGGCCTTTGTCGGTGTGCGCGTTATTTTTTACCGTATTGCCACCATTGCCGCCGAAGGCGGGCTGGTGTTTATGGCCGGTGTGCTGGAAAATTACGGCTATCCTGTTGCACGCGCCTGGTCGCTTTCCTTTATCGGAGTCGCAGCTGTTTTCCTGGCTTTGTTTATCTATCATTTCTTTGCTCTGCCCCGACCTGTTGCGGATATCAGCGCGCCGTGGGATAAATCAAAAAATTTTCTGGCGGAATATTTTCGCATTCTGACCATGTTTTTCCGGCGGAAAGATATTCTTATTGTGATCAGCTTCTTTTTATTTTATCGGTTTGCCGAGGCGCAACTCACTAAAATGGTCGTGCCGTTTTTGCGCGACGGGTTAGACAAGGGCGGTTTGGGCCTGACCACGAAGGATATCGGCATCATTTACGGCACGGCAGGAGTCATTGCGCTGATGCTGGGCGGGCTTTTGGGCGGCTATGTTATTTATAAAAAAGGATTGAAATTCTGGCTGTGGCCGATGGTGCTGATTATGCACCTGCCGGATTTGATTTTCGTGTACCTGTCGCATTATCAGCCGGCGAATTTATGCCTTATCGGTTCCGCCGTGGCGGTGGAAAAATTCGGCTACGGTTTCGGGTTCACCGCTTACACAATGTATATGATTATGGTTGCGCAGGGCGAATATAAGACCGTATTTTATTCCATCGGCACGGGCATTATGGCGCTGGGCATGATGATTCCCGCGATGGGCAGCGGCTGGATACAGGAAATGCTGGGCTATCAAAATTTCTTCATCTGGATTTTATTTACAACCATTCCCGGCTTTATTGTGGCGGCACTGGTGACGATTGATCCGGAGTATGGGAAAAAGTTAAAGAAAGAACCACGAGGCTAGAGCGACTCCATTAGTTGTCATTCCCGTGAAGGAGGGAATCCAGGACTTAGTTAATAATAATGGATTACCCGATCAAGTCGGGTAATGACAGAAAAAATTTGAAAGATTGATTTTATTTTACGATGTAAAAAAATATGAAAAATAAACCTATTAACACAGCATTCATATTAGGGGCGGGGCTGGGGACAAGGCTCAGACCGCTCACTGAAAACACGCCCAAGCCGCTTCTGGAGATTGGCGGACGTCCGATCATCACTTATGCGATGGCGCATCTGCGGGCAATTGGCGTGAAGCGATTTATTGTCAATACGCATCACTGCGCGGAAAAATATAAAGAGGCCTTCCCTGATAGCAGTTGGCAGGGCATTTCGATTAAGTTTCGTTATGAGCCGGTTTTGCTGGATACCGCGGGCGGCATCAAAAACATCGAAGACCTGATTACCGATGACGAACGCATCATCGTTTACAACGGCGACATCATTACCAACATGCCGATTGAACTGCTTATTAGAAAACATTTTGAAGTGAACACATCCGTTACATTGGCGCTGCGTTCAACCGGACCTCTGCTCAATGTCAATGTTGATAAAGACGGTTTTGTCTGCGACATGCGGCATATTTTAAAAAATCAAGGCGTGAAGAGCTGCCTTTTTGCCGGAATTTACATCGTGGAGAAATCTTTCCTGAAACGACTGACAGCGGGCAAAATCGAATCGATAGTCTTTCCGCTGGTGGATATGATAAAAGAAAATCCGCGCTCGGTCGGCGGTATAGTTATAGATGACGGCTGTTGGTATGACGTGGGGACCATTGAAAAGTATAATAAATTAAACCAAGCAGGCTTTTGAAAAACGCCCATCTGCGGCGTTGCGCTGCAAAGCGCGTCGCTCAACGTATTAAAATACGTGTGACCTTTAGGTTATACGCCTCGCGACTCACTTCTTGCGCGCCTTGCATCTGGACATTTTTGAAAAGCCTAATTAAAGGCAATTATAATTATGTCATTCCCGCGAAGGCGGGAATTCGTGCGCCTGGGAGCAGGCGCGATCAGAGAGGTGCAAGTCCTCTCACGGGGGATGCTCACCCCCGATAGCTGAAGGTAACTGCGTCGCC
>DCVU01000183.1 GCA_002327415.1 Smithella sp. UBA2180 | reverse complement strand
CACCAGAGATTTTTCTTCCGGAAATTTATATCCTTCATAATCCTGATGAAAGAGAAGCCCGCTTTGCCGGTTGGCCCATGTATTCATGTTATGATCGAAGCAAATTCTGGAAGTTACATTCAACCCTTCAATCATTACTTGAAGTTCTTGAAGCCGTTCATGGGGTGAGGAAATATGCAACCTTCCCTGTTCATAATCATCAAAAATCTCAGTTCCCTGCCGGGGTACAAAAGGACGGGACCGAATATAGTGCGGATTGATTTCGTTTAAAACCCGCGCTGTATTTTCCGCGTGCTGACGCCAGCGTTCTCTGCCGCCTATATCAGGCATCCAGTATTCGGAAAGTTGAAAACCAGCCGCCATCGCTTTTTTACCACCTTCTATCTGTTCGGCACTGGTCACGCCTTTGCGGATAATTTTCAGTACTTCATCATCCCCTGTTTCCAGACCTACGTGAACGCGATCAAGACCCGCCTCGCGAATAACTTTCAAATCTTCAAGCTTTCTTTGCGACAGCGTTTTCGAACGGGTATAGGAGGTTACTCGGGTCAGGGTAGGAAGCGTCTTGCGCAAATGCTTCAGCACTTCGACAAGTTCGGCAGGCCTCATGATCATGCTGTCGGCATCTTGAAGAAAAGCAGTTTGCCCTCCTGAATAAAGCCAGTTGAATACTGTGGAAAAACAATAATTCTCATTAAGATACGGATTGACGCCCAAGAGTGCGTGCAGAACATCTCTGTTAATCCGGCCTTCCTGCCCAACCTTTCTTGCAACTTCCTGTATTTCATCAACTATAACCTTTACCGTATCGATATCGGTTTTAATATCATCAACTGAACGATAAACAAAGGAATGCCCTTTGTACATTTCGCAAAATGTGCATTTATTCCAGGGGCAATTTTCCGTAACCCGCAATAAAAGTGAACCACTGCCCCCTTCACTGGGCGGACGATATACACCTACGGCAAAAGATAATTTGCTGATTTTTTCAACGTTATTTCTATAAGAGCCTTTTCCCGCTGTCAAAGCCATACTTACTCCTTCTTTTAAGATAAACTTGTAAAATAATATAACACTATTTAACCATTTGACAACATAAGTTATCGAAGTTATTTATGACTTGCGGTCATTAAAAAAAATCGAAATAAACTATACATTTATGTTTGACAAAACGATTGGTTATGGCTATAAGGCATGAGCCTTAAAATATAATTCAAAGTCTTAAATTGACCAAAAGTATTTGCAACGGATCTTTTTAGACTGAAAAAAGGGAGGGGAAAGATGGCAAATGAAAATTTAGAAAGTAAACGGTGGTTGATTGCCGGCGCGGCAATCGTAATGCAGTTGTGTTTGGGAACTGTGTACGCTTGGTCAGTTTTTAAGAAGCCCCTTATGGGCGCGCATGGTTGGGCGGAAACTCCGACACAGTTAACCTTCATGATCTTCATGTTCACCGTCGGTTGCGCCGCGGCTTTCGGCGGCACTCTGGTAGATAAAAAAGGTCCCAAATTTGTGGCCACTATCGGCGGTATTCTTTTCGGCGCCGCCACGTTGCTTTCCGGTCTGTCGGATCAGGTTGGCAACCTCACGCTACTTTACCTTTCTTACGGTATTATCGGCGGTCTTGGCAACGGTTTCTGCTACGTAACTCCTATTGCCACACTGATTCGCTGGTTCCCGGATAAACGCGGTTTGGTCACTGGTTTGGCGGTTATGGGTTTTGGTTTCGGCGCTTTCTTCATGGGCAAGATCGCTCCGGCGATGATCATTGCCTATAAAGGCGGCTTGACAGCTTCCGGCGTGGCACAGACATTCTATATCTGGGGCGTGATATTCCTGGTTTTGGTTGTTGGTGCGGCTCAGCTCTTCAAGAACCCGCCTAAGGGATGGCTCCCTGCCGGTTTTAAACCCTCCGCTTCCACTGTTTCCGCGGCTGATTCTTTCACTTTCGGCGAAGCCGTAAAAACTCCTCAGTGGTGGATGCTCTGGGGCATGCTTTTCCTGAATGTCTCTGCCGGTTTGGGCCTAATTTCGCAGCTTTCCCCTCTGGCGCAGGAATATTTCAAACCTCTCGTCGATGCAAAAACTCTGGCTAACCCGGAAATGTTAATCAAGGCTCTAGCCGTGGCTGGCGGCACGGTGGTATCCGTTACTGCCATATTCAACGGTCTGGGACGTCTATTCTGGGCACGCGTATCCGACACCATAGGCCGTAAGGCTGTTTTCGCCATTATGTTCGCCTCTCAGGCAATCATCTACGTTCTGGTAGCACTGGGTATCCTGAGCAACTACTACATCTTTATGATCGCCGGCTGCTACCTGCTTGCCTGCTACGGTGGCGGTTTCGCCACTATGCCGGCGTTCGCGGCTGATAACTTCGGACCGGGCTACATCGGCAAGGTCTATGGCTTCATGCTCACGGCCTGGGCCTGCGCAGGTATTGCAGGACCATTGGTATTCTCCGCGTACAAGGCGCAGTCCCTCTATATCGCAGCAGGACTTCTTACAGTTGGCTTATGCCTTGCGATAGTTTTCAAAGCAGCACAAGGGAAAAAAGCTAAGTAAACCATTTTTTGCTTATCCAAAACAAAAGCTCCTTCAGGTTAAAAAGCTGAAGGAGCTTTTTAATTTCGCTAGTATTTTCAAGCAATCAATAACAGATAGATCACCAAAAGAATTCCTATATTATTACAGCTTATTAAAAATTCTTGACAGGCTCATCCAGCATTTGATACGAAATAAACAGGTGATGGAGTTCGCCTTTAACCGCCTTAGCTGCTGATGACTCCTGCAAAATTCAACTACAGGAGTTATTAAATGGAAAGCATCTATTTACTTGCGTCTTTCTGGTTCTTCGCTGCCGTTTTATCAACCATTCTCGCCAATCGTCTAAAAATATCAATCGCCTTGATGGAAATCATGGTTGGCGCGGTTATCGGATACGCAGCTTTCAATCTTAACTTCACAGATAAACTTTCCTTGAATGCCGACTGGTTAAAATTTTGTACAGGTATTGGGGCTATCTTGCTCACATTTCTAGCTGGTGCGGAATTAAATCCCGACGCTATGAAATCCAAGATAAAAGAAGTTTCTGTAATCGGATTAATAGGATTTTTCGCTCCATTCATCGGCTGTTCACTAATTGCTTATTATCTGATTGGATGGAATTTGCAGGCAAGCCTTCTTTGCGGCATAGCTCTTTCTACAACATCAATGGCTGTAGTTTACTCCGTAATGCTTGAATATGGATTCAATAAAACAGAATTCGGCAAAGGTGTACTGGGAGCCTGTTTCATCAATGACCTTGGAACGGTTATCGCACTGGGATTGATCTTCGCTCCTTTTACATACAAAACTGTTATATTTATCGGTGCAACAATCATTATGATTCTTTTCCTGCGCCCCATGACTGATTTCATCATCAAACGCTTTGCATATAAAACAGCAGCCATCAGGGCGAAATGGATAATTTTCATATTATTGCTGATGGGCGTTCTGGCTTTATGGTCGGGCAGCGAACCGGTTTTACCCGCATATATAATCGGAATGGTCTTAGCAAGGACAATGGAAAAAGACGGTCATTTTGTCCGAAGATTAAGGACGTTGACCGTGGGCTTTTTAACACCTTTATATTTTCTCAGAGCCGGGGCTCTTGTTTCCATACCGGCACTGCTTGCAGCGCCCTTTATTTTTCTTTTACTTTTTACCGGAAAAGTTATTTCGAAAATATTCGGGTTGTATCCGGCCATTCATAATTTCAGAGATGATCCAAAAGAAAAATGGTATTACACCTTGCTCATGTCTACAGGTTTGACGTTTGGAACCATTTCCGCACTATTCGGATTGTCCCATAATATCATTTCACAGGCTCAGTATTCTCTCATCGTCGGCGCGGTTATTGCCAGCGCCGTGATACCGACTCTGATAGCTAATAAATTTTTCCTGCCCGGTCATTTACTGGAAGCGCCTATTTTAGATGATCAGGCTCCTGACGAAAGAGATATTATCAAAAAATTGTAATAAAAATTCATCAAATATCTATCGAAAGCATATAATATTCGACCCTTCTTTGCGGATAGAGTGTTTCCATAATCTTTGTGTAACGCCTGAGCTGTTCATCGTATTTCTGCCTGAGTCCTCTCATGGAACCGGATTTATAATCAATAATCGTAATGAGACTGTCCGACACGATCATCCTATCCACAATACCAAAGCTTTCTTTATCCGATATCTGTTGCTCGACATAGAGGTTGCCCGGCCGGAACATTACGGGGGAAACATCACTCCTTTCAACAAAACGAATCGCCGCCTCATATTCTTCATCGTTTAGTTCTCCGGCCGGCGGAAGTACCATCTGATCAATAACCTTGGCCAGCCAGCGGTGAAGCCTATCACCTCTCATAATGCCATCCTTAATATAGGAAGATATAAGCGCCGGATCAATCTCGCCGTATTTTTCGGGCTCGTCATTATGTTTTGCGGGCACATTATATGTTGTTGAGGGTTGAGGTTCTTCCGGCTTGCCGGACGTAAAGCATATCTCTTTTCTACTTCCATCCGGCGCAAAACGCGCAAACGTGTCCAGCACTGCCTGATGGACACGTTTGTAGCTTTCACCCTTTTTTTTCGGCTGAAAAACGGTGAGTGTCCGGATGGCCCTCGTTGCGGCGACATAGAAAACATTTGCCTTTTCCCGGCGCAGCCGCGCCAGATTTATTTCGTGCATTTCAATGATGTCTCTGGCAATTGCCAAATCGCTCGCACGCAACAACTTAATCTCATCACCTGAAAATTGAACATGACACTTTTCAGATCCCAGATAAAAAGGCGTCTCTCTTTCTTCCTCATTCCAGAAAATAAATACGTGTTTAAACTGCAGCCCTTTCGTGCCGTGGATAGTATCAACCTTGATATTTTCACTGTCCTCAGACTCCGGCACTTTTACGCTAAACCTGATGTTGAACATCCGGAGAAGAAAACCATCCACGTCGGCGCCGCCTTCACTGAAAAATGCCTTCGCCTCATCCTGCCAAATATCAAGTATTGTCGCGGGCAGTTTCCCGCGCATCATTTCAATCGCGCAACTGACCGCCATCAACCCGAAAGGCCGGGGAAACCTTTGCGCAAAATGGGCCCGTATATCCTCAATATTGCCGAATATATCTCTCCATAACGGCGAGGTTGCCGCTGTGGCAACAAATCGGGTGTCATCCTCTGCCAGAACGCCGGCAATAAAAAACATTACCGCGACACCTTCGGGAGTCGAAAGAAGCTGTCTTCCTTTCACCGCTGATACTCTAATATCGTTCTTGAGCAACTCGGCTTCTATCTTCTGCACATGGTTGTTGGTCACAGCAAGCACCGCCATGTCTCCCCAGGGACAGCCATACTCCGCCTTTTTCTTCTTTAAATATTCAAAGATCGTTTGATAGAAAGTTTCTTGCGAAGCGCCGTCTTTTTCCAGCTCAACTCGATTCACCTCTGACAAGCCGTCAAAAGTTTTCATTTCCTCAGGAGGTTTCTGTGTTTCGGTTCTCTCTTTTCCGGTAAAGAGATTTTCGACCAGTTCATTGAAAAAAGAAATAAGCAGAGGTGTGCTTCGGAAATTGTATTCGAGCGAACTTTCCGTGATTATGTTGTTTTTTATGTATTTTTCGATGGACTCTTCCAGAGCCTCGCGGTCCGCGCCGCGCCACCCGTAAATCATTTGTTTCCAATCGCCCACGGCAAAGAACGACCTTTCGCCGCGCTCTCCCTCGCCGGATAAAATCTCGTCAATCAGGGGAAGCAATATATCGATATCACCTTTTGAGGTATCCTGAAATTCGTCAATCAGCAGATGCTCCGTCCGGTCAAGTCCCAGAGAAAAGTAGTTGCTCATGAGCTTCGGACGTTCACTCGATGCCGCACCGTCAAGAGCAAGGAGGCCTCTGCGTACATCGGAGAAAAATATCAATCCTTTTTCGTTCTTTACAGCGTCAGCCGCTTCCAGATATATTTCGCAAAGAAAGGCCACAGCCAGCTCCCGAAGAAGAGCCTTGTTGATAGACAGCTTCTCGGCTGTTTTTCTGTAATCTTTGAAAATATTGTTAAGATCTGAATACGGTTTTTCATCCCACTTTATTGTCTTGCCCAAGCTCTTGTAATTTTCCAAATCAGAATGAGTCGAGACTGTCTTGGAAATAAAACTATCAAAATCGGCCAAAGCATTTACAACCAATTTGTTAACATTAGGTGTCACCTGCTCCGATAAAGATTTGGCTTTTTCACTAATAGATTCCAGTGTATTTCTCAAAACTCCGTTTTCTTTCATAAGATCATCAAGATCTTCAAGCCTGGTCATATCCAGCAGACAGCGTTCAATCGTCTGTTCATCCGCCAGAGGACCCCAAAGCGTGTCCATGTCTGTCCTTAATATTTTGGCCGCCACGATTAACTTATTGGCTTTACCGCTCTGCATTACGTTGTCACGAAAAAGGACTTCTATCTCTCGCAATAGTTCTATCTGCGCCTTCTCGTCTGCAAGCTTCGGCGCAAATCCAAACGCGGCAAATAGCCGATAAAAAAATGCGTCGATTGTCGAATACCCGACGCGGCCTGCCTCCATGATCAGCCGTAAACGATCCAATAGAGGCAGTTCCTTTTTTGATGCTATCTTTTCCATTATCCTGGAGCGCATCTCGGTAGTAGCCGCGCGTGTAAAGGTAAGCGCAGTGATGAATTTGCCGCCGATAAATATCCTTTTGAAGACCTCATCGGTGAGCCTTGTTGTTTTTCCCGAACCAGCGGACGCTTTCAGAAGAATACTTTTCATCAGATATTCCCCCGGGCAGTTTTATAATAATCTTCCCTGCCGCATAATGCCTGAAACCGGCAGGATTCACATTCCAAACAATTATGCTCAGGCTGAAGTTCATCGCCGCCGATTATCGCGTCCAGACGCTCCTTAATGGCCAGCATCAGGTCTTGGGCATTAGCGCTTTCTTCAGCAGGAAGCTCTATTTCCCGCTCTTTTGATGGTTCCTTCAGAAAATAAAAGCGCGCGCCTTGTGCCTCTTTATTAAAGTGCTGATAGATAACAAGTTGTGCCGCGGGGTGCAAAACACCTTTTTCTTTAAAGCGCTCCAGCACAGTTGATTTCCTAGGGAGTTCGTACTTGCTTTGTTTTTTTGAATACTTGAAATCAATAACCTCAGTTCGTCCCGCGATGTTAGCCAGCCGATCCGTTCGGCCGGTTATTTTATAACTCCCGGCGATCATCCCTTTGAATTTTTCCTCGCATGATATGGCATTGTCGGCAAAAATCACGCGCGCTCCGGAATCTTTCTCATCCGCGTATATCTCCTGTAATAAAATTTTCGCGTTGAGCATGTAGATATTAATCCCGTCAATGTCTCTCACCTCGGCGTTTTCATCATTTTCCCACAATCTGTCAAAAAGCTTCTCCCAATCATCGAACTTTTCTTTTGGACCGGTCGAGAGCTGATAAAGGAATTTATGAACAAAACTTCCCATCTGCATATTTATTTTTTCATCATCATCCATAAACGCAGGAGGCGCCATCCCGAGAATATATTGATGGTAGAACAAAAACGGACAGGCCAGAATCCTGGTAAGGCTGGAAAACGAATAGGTGAAATCTTTGAGCCTGTTTCTCAGTTTCTCATCAATTACTATCGCTGTCTTTTCTTTATCTGACCTTGCGGGAAGCAATTCTTTAAACGCTGTTGCCGTGATTGGTTTTCCGAATTCCTGCGCCAGCAGACTCATGTAGTAACTCGGCGTTCGCTCCCTTATTGTATCGTTCACCCCTACTATTTTGACTCCGCCGCCCTGCGACAGAATCTGCCTGAAAACAAGATCCTCATATTCAAACACACTTTTTCGCATCTGCGGGACATGTACCGGATTGATGAAAGGTCCTTCAAAAGGCTGCGAAGGCATAATGCCCGCATCCAGAGAAAGTATCAAACCTCTCTCGAATTTATCTCCCGAAACATGGCCGAAACCGGCAACCTGCACCGGCGCCGACCTGCTTCCCGTGACACGGAATTTTTTTGTTTCGATCAGCATTCTTGCGGCATCGGCCAGATTGCGCCCCAGCCTCTCTTTCCAAAAATCAAGGAGAGTAGAAAAAGATATGGCCGCTTCCAGAGCCTCGCATTCCTCACGCACGTAATTTTCTCTATTTTTAGATAATTCCATCGCGCAGGTCGTGGCAAATTTTTTAAAATCGGGCATCAGACCTGAATGTCCAGCCTTTTCTATTTCAATAAGCAACCGTCTACCCGCCGCAGTTGTCGCAAACGGCAGCCAGACTGCAAGATTGACGGCATTCCCAAACAGGCGAAGAGATCTGTTCCAGAGCATCGCAGTTAGTGATTCATCAAGCAGGAATATCATAAGCTGATCGTTGACAGACCTATCTTTTAGGAACGTGGAAACCTCCTGCGTGACAAAGTCAACCAGGGCATGAAGTCCGGCAAGCGAGACCAGTTCAATGCCCGTTCCATCTGAGGACGCAACCCTGCCGCCGAATGACAACACAAGATTTTTTGCCGAATCAAAAGGCAGCTTTTCCGGCCCGGATAAATCGGAACCGAAAAGCGGCTGATCGATAAATAATCGCTCTTTTTTTATCTTTCTGTAGAAGCGCTCTGTCACCGGCGTTATCTCGGGAAGTCCGATAAATAATTCCTTTTCGCCGGGATTAATTTCTTCGAGCGCCGCTATTTCCAGTTGCGGCATGAAGAAATTTAATTTTGCGAGCCACTTGCGAAAAGCCTGCGCGGTTTCCAGATATTCTTCGAGTCTGGCCCATTCATCATCGGTAAACCGCTCCGCGCCACAAATCGTTTCCCTGCTGATTTTATATTCCGCAAGTTTGGCGATAAGGGGCAAAAGATTTGTGGCGCGCCGCGCGGGGTATGGCTCAGCCGTAAATCTTTGGGCAATGAACTGGATAAAGTAAAGCAACTGCTCGTCACCGGGAACAGGCTCAAGTTTCAATCTTTCGCTGCTCTTTCTGGTTATGTAGGAATTAAGACCTTCGACTTTGGGAAGTATACCGCCCAGCTCGTTGTGGATAAGGTACTGAGCAGGATCAATAGCCCTGTCGCTGGCGCAAATGATTGTCCAGGCGGACAGATCTGGATGATCAGAGCGCAGAAGCTCGATTATATTTTTAGAATATCGCGACAATTTGCCTCCCCGCGGACATTGTCGAATTTTAATAGCATAATTTTCAAATTATGGTAATACCAAGTTGCTTTCAAAAATTAAGATATAAATTTTTGAAAGCTTACTTGGTATTATGCCCGTGGTATAACAAGGAGAAAAATATTTTTACTTAACCATTTATGAAATATATTATTAATTCAACCGCAGATTATCATCAGCATGATTTAAATTCGCTGGGCTGGGAACTTACCGTCTGCAATTCTCTGGAACCTGTCAACAGCCCCTGCCGCAAAATACTTTCATCACCCTATTCTTTCGGACAGCATCTTTATTCTTTCCTGAAAGAAATAATTCCCTTCAATAATATCCGCTCTATTCTGGAAATAGGCGGCGGCATGGGTTATTTAATGCGTGATTTTTTGACTTTAAATCCGCGACTGCGGGCCAGAATGATCGATATCTCCCCTTACCTTCTTGCTAAACAAAAAGAAACCCTCCTGTCATTTGATGTTGATTTCGAGCTGGATGATATTTTGGCAGTTCAGCTGGAAGCATTGTCTGGTTTTGATTTGGCTATCCTGAACGAAAACATTGGCGATCTGCCAGCTTTGGCAATTCAACAGGAAAAGGGGAATGATCCATACCAAGATACCAGCCGCGTTCTGGATAAGTTAGAATATTTTAACAATAAATATAATTTGCCGCTGGGATTGAATGAAAACGAAAACATCAATATTGGCGCCATAGAAATAGTGGAGAAGTTATGTCTTGCCGGAATCAAATATATATATTTAAGCGAACATAGCTGTGAAGCCGTTGTTCCCGAAGAAATGAAACATTTTCTTTCTTTTGAAACTGCCGGCGTTCCCGAAATGATTTCACTGAAAGGCCACAAAGAATTTACTATTAAATTTTCCTACTTGCAGAAAATCGCAGAAATGCTAAATTATGAAATCAGGCGCGGGGCTTTTGCCGATTTTCTTCCACTGAATCTTAACGATAAAGTAAGAACGGCACTGCGGCTCATAACGCCGTTTAATGGCGAGCAGGAAATTATCCGGCAGTTTGTTTACGATCTTTACAAATACGAATATTTAATTCTGATAAAAGGGAGATGAACAATGAAAACAAACATGACAATTATTCTTTTTGCATCAATTATTTTTTTATCTTTTTCCTCCCACGAGGCTCTGGCTTTTCGCTGCGGCACAGGCCTTGTCACTGAAGGAGATTCAAAGTCTCAAGTACTGGCAACTTGCGGCAAACCTACATCCAAAGAAAAATCCTGTGAGAACAATCAGCAATACACAACTACAAATAAATATGGCAAAATAAAAAAAGTTAAAAAATGCGGCCAGAAACTGGAAACATGGCTCTATAACTGCGGCGATAATGATTTTATTTACAAACTTATTTTTGATGATGGTAAAATAACAAATATAATCACCGAAGGCCGCGGCAGCGGTAAATCGGATTGTCAGGGTAAATGATTTCTTTTGATATAATTAAGAATAATTAATAGGGAATTCGAGACTGTAAACTAATCTGTGTAAATGGGAATTTCATATTGCCGCCAAATCAAAACGGCCTTCATACATAACAGCCAACTGTGAAATTGTCAAAGCCCAGTTGGCTAGAGGCATCGAGACCTTTGCACAACTAGCCA
>DCVU01000159.1:9972-11648 GCA_002327415.1 Smithella sp. UBA2180 | reverse complement strand
TTCGACAGCGGTGGAATTTCCATCAAGCCTGCGGAGAAAATGGATGAAATGAAAACGGATATGTCCGGCGGCGCGGCAGTTATGGGAGTGATTATGGCTGCTGCCGATTTACAGCTTCCGCTGAATATTGTGGCGCTTATTCCCGCTACGGAAAATATGCCAAGCGGCACTGCCTGTAAGCCGGGTGATATTATCAAGTCATATTCCGGAAAAACCATTGAAGTTCTCAATACTGATGCCGAGGGGCGTCTGATCCTCGCCGATGCCCTTGCGTATGCGTCGGAGTTTAAACCGGCGGCTGTGATCGATGTAGCGACTCTTACCGGCGCCTGCATTATAGCGCTCGGCGATGATGTCATTGGCATGTTGGGAACGGATGATAAACTTAAAAAAGAAATAAACAAAGCCGCTCAAACTACCGGAGAGCTTGTCTGGGAGCTGCCCCTGTGGGAAAGCTATCATGAACTTATCAAGAGCGACATTGCCGATTATAAAAACAGCGCCGGCCGGGCAGGCAGCACAATTACTGCCGCCGCGTTTTTAAGTAAATTTGTCGGCGATTATCCTTGGGTACATTTGGATATTGCCGGTCCGGCCTGGACGACTAAAGATAAATCTTATATTCCCAAAGGGGCATCGGGAGTCGCTGTTCGATTGCTCGTGGAATTCCTGCGCAATCGTATCAAACAACCACGGGTATGAACCACAAATCAAACTGCGGGGGGATTAAACCCTCCGCTTTGCGGGATTGTTCAACTTACCGATTCCGCTGCACTTCGTTTTCGGAATTGGAGTTTCACAATAAAATATGTCACTGCTTCTGGAAATAAAAGACTTAAGAACAGCGTTTGATACTGCTCAGGGAAGAATTAATGCTGCCGACGGAGTTTCGCTGGAAGTCAACTCCGGTGAAACCATGGGAATCGTCGGCGAATCCGGTTGCGGCAAAACAATGCTGGCCCTTTCCATTATGCGGCTCATTCCNNTTCCAGGAGCCGATGACTTCGCTCAATCCTGTTTTTCGCATCGGTGAACAAATTGCCGAGGCCATTCGTCTGCATCAGCATCTTCCGGCGAATCAAGCCATGGAACTAAGCGTTGAGCAATTGCGCGAAGTGGGAATTGCCGACCCGCAAAAACGCGCGCAGGATTATCCGCACAATCTAAGCGGCGGAATGCGCCAGCGGGTAATGATCGCCATGGCCATGTCCTGTCATCCCCGGCTTCTGCTTGCTGATGAACCTACAACAGCGTTGGACGTTACCATTCAGGCGCAGATTTTGGATTTGATTTCCGATCTGAAACAAAAAAATGATATGGCGGTTATTTTAATCACGCATGATTTAGGCGTGATTGCGCAGGCGGCCCAAAAAGTTGCTGTAATGTATGCGGGAAAGATGGTGGAAAGCGGGGTTGTGGAAGAGATATTTGCCAATCCCCTGCATCCCTATACCCAAGGTTTGCTGGAATCAATACCGTCGAGATGCGTTGATTCCATGGAAAAAGGAGATTACCTCAAAACCATTCCGGGATCTGTTCCCAGCTTGTATGATCTTACCCCGGGCTGCCGTTTTTGTGACAGATGTTCTTACGCTGTTGATGACTGTGCGAGAAAAGAGCCGCCATTGGCGGAAATTAAACCGGGCCATTTTGTTTCCTGCCGGCGATACAGCGCA